>JALHHH010000143.1 GCA_022837485.1 Bacteroidales bacterium | reverse complement strand
ATTCCGTATCAAACGCCCACACCTGTATGTAATTGGTGGTAAAGGCGAAAGGCTCAATCCGGCGGTCGCTCACCATTTTGCTGTTGGCAGAACTGTATCCCCTGATCGTTACCTGCTTTTCTTCTTCCATGGCTTGCACCAGGGCATTGATGTTTCGTGCATTTTTACCTTTGGAAACCGTTTCGGCCAGAATGCGGTAGTTATAAACGGTATACAGCTTCTTTTTCAGGTTTTGCTTTATCAGATTGTTCTCGTCAATGCTTTCTATTGCACTTTTCAGCACCCATGCCTCTTCTTCGGTAAAATGTACCAGGCTGCTGATCTCCTTAAAATATGGGGAGGATTTATCGATTCTGAAATAATTGCCGTCTTTCTTTATCACAAATCCGGCCCCGCGCAGGGTATCAATATACCGGTAAATGGATCTACCGGTGATTCCGAGTCTTTCCGACAGATCTGCAACCGTATGGCTGCGATTGGATGTCAGAAGCATCATTAGTCTGAGCAGTCTCTCCACTTTTGGCTGATCCATAGTGTACCTGGTTTTTTTGTTGAATTATGTACCGTTTCTCTAATTACCGGTTGCCTGTACACATCCCAGTCCGAGGGAATTTTTTTCACCAAAACCGGCAATATATCCGGTACGTATCAGATCGGCAGGTGCACTTATTTCAAAATCGAAGCTGTATGCCTTTATTTTTGTTTGCTGAGGGGTACCGGCTTTTATAGTAATCAGGTGGCTTTTGGGAGTATTCAGAAGCTTTATTCCGCCGGCCGGACTGTCGCTGAGCGATTCCGTTCCCGCCCTCATGAATCCAAAGGATACAGCTGCCGCATATTTGTTTATCAGATTATCAAAAAGTATTTTCTTAAAATCGGGATGAGAGGGCGAAAGATATTCGGCATTCCGGCTGTCATGTCTCTCTTTTGATACCAGAACCGGAGAAATACACCGGAATTTCATGGTGCCGGTGAAACCGGGATCCGGAAGAATTTGCACCGATTCCACTCTTAGAGCCGCTTCCGATGTTTTATCCCCGATTTGGAATCGCTGCCCCTTAAATAAACCGGCAACAAAATTCTCAAGTGCCGCAGGAGCTATAAACGAAATTTCGAGACGGCACTCCCCCTTCAGGATTTCAAGTCTGTCGCCTTCCACTTTAAATCCTTTTTCCGGAAACCGAAGCCGGGAGAAACAAAAGAGTTTGTATTGCTTTACTCCCGTTCTGAATCCGGAATCGTGTAAAAATTCTGCAAATTCATGATCCCCGGATGCAATGGTTCGGTAAATCCATGCACTGAACGGATAGGAGTAGTTGACCGGAATAATATTCCCAATGGGTCGATCGGTCTTGATAATTAAGCAAATACGCATAAAAAGGATGCTATTGTTTTAAATCATTTACGAATTAATCCGTCAATCTGTCCGACAAGAATCTGTCTTTTAATTCCCTTACTATTATAATTGCACTATGAGTAACCTGCTTGATACTATCCCAAAAAGTGTGTAAAGTGAGATTTTTCTAAATTTAAGGTTGCGAAACTTAAAAATTTAGAAGATGAAAAACCTACACTTTACACAAG
>JALHHH010000006.1 GCA_022837485.1 Bacteroidales bacterium | reverse complement strand
GAGCCACCAATTTTATTCTGAAGCCCTGGGACAACCAGAAATTGCTGGCAACACTTACTGCCAATCTCAAGACACGTCAGAACAAAGAAGAAATTGAGGATCTGAAGAGCAAGCAAAAAGTGCTGATAGCGAATCAGGACCTGGCCTATGGAAATCTGATTGGCCAGTCTTCTGCCATGCAAAAAGTTATGGCAACGGTTGAGAAAGTTGCACGAACCGAGGCCAATGTCCTTATATTAGGTGAAAATGGAACCGGAAAAGAGCTTATTGCCCGGGCAATTCACAAGGCTTCTGCCCGCCACGACGAAATATTTATCAGCGTAGACCTTGGAGCCATAAGCGAAACATTGTTTGAAAGTGAATTATTCGGATTCAAAAAAGGTGCATTTACCGATGCCAAGGAAGACCGTGCCGGACGATTTGAAGCGGCAAACAAGGGCACCATTTTCCTCGATGAAATTGGAAATCTATCATTCAGTCTGCAATCGAAACTTCTCAGTGTAATTCAAAACCGGAAAGTAGTGCGTTTGGGAACCAACCGGGAAATTCCGGTTGATGTACGCGTAATTTGCGCTACCAACATGCCTCTATACCAGATGGTTAATGAAAATAAATTCAGACAGGACCTTCTCTACCGCATCAATACGGTTGAAATTATGCTTCCACCATTAAGGGAACGGGTAGAGGACATACAGGAGTTAGTGGAACACTTCCTTGTCATTTATTGCAAAAAGTACAAGATGCCGCTCAAACGCATTAATCCGGCTACAATCCGTCGGCTTGAGAAGCATACCTGGCCCGGGAATATCCGGGAACTCCAGCATGCTGTTGAACGCGCTGTTATACTAAGCGAAAGCAATATCCTGCAACCTCAGGACTTCTTTCTGTCGCAAATTGACGACAACTCTTCGGATCAGCAGGACGAAATTACCAATCTTGAAGAAAGGGAGAAGCTGTTAATCCGTAAGGTTATTGATAAACACGGCGGCAACATCAGCAAAGCTGCCAGGGAACTGGGGCTTACACGCGCTTCACTTTACAGAAGAATCGAAAAACATGGGCTTTAGGAAGTTCAGGCTTTACATCGTTACCCGTGTTCTGCTGATCACGGCTAACCTGCTTATTCTGGTACTGCTTATTACCCGTGAGCACCAGGAAGTTGCCGCTGCGATAACCGCTCTGATTGCAATTCTTCAGATTGGTTCCCTCATCCATTACATTGAACGAACCAACCGGAAACTCACCCAATTCCTGGAAAGCATCAGACATTCGGATTTCAGCACGACTTTTCACGACAAAAACCTGGGACGCAGCTTTGAAGGCCTCAACCGTGCCTTTAATGAAGTAATCGCTCAGTTCAGGAAAAACAGAGCCGAAAAAGAAGAACACTACAATTACCTGCTTACTGTTGTTCAGCATGTAAGCATCGGCATCATTGCCTTCGGGAAAGACGGGAAAGTCGACATTTTCAACAACGCCGTTAAACGTCTGCTGAAACTTACCAATCTTAAAGACATCCACGACCTTTCAGGTATCAGCGATACCCTGCCCCCGGCATTGCTTTCACTAAAGGCAGGTGACCGCAGACTCCTGAAACTCGTGGTTGATGACGAATTGCTGCAACTATCGGTTTATGCCACTGAATTCAGGATGCGCGGCGAAGAATTTCTTCTTGTATCGCTGCAGAATATCAGCACCGAACTGGAAGAAAAAGAAATTGAATCCTGGCAGAATCTGATCAGGGTACTTACCCATGAAATCATGAACTCCATCACACCCATCACATCCCTTGCCAATACGGTAAAAGAGATGCTGATAAGTGAAACCGGTGAGAATGTATCGCTTAACCATCTTGATGACGAGGATGCCGGAAATATCAGTCAGGCACTCAAAACCATAAGCAACAGAAGCCAGGGGCTGCTGAATTTTGTAGAAACCTACCGCAACCTGACCCGGATTCCGAGGCCAAACTTCAGATATTTTGCTGTGAAGGAAATGTTTGAGCGGGCACATTCCCTGCTCAAACCCAAAATGGACCATTTCCAGATCGAATGTACCCCGAGGATTTTCCCCGCTGAGTTAATGGTTACTGCCGATCCCGATCTGATCGACCAGGTATTTATTAACCTAATGCTGAATGCAATAGATGCAGTGAAAGAAAAAGATAATCCTAAAATTTCCGTAACGGCCGCAATCAATAGCAACGGAAGGGTTAGCATAGAGTTTGCCGATAACGGCTACGGAATAAAGCCCGATATCCTCGATAAGATTTTTATGCCCTTTTTTACTTCAAAACAAGAGGGTTCCGGCATCGGATTAAGTCTTTCGCGGCAGATTATGCACCTTCATAAAGGAGCTATTTCGGTAAAATCATCCCCTGAATCAGGCACAATATTTACCTTGACATTCTGAAATAAAACGTACAAACCCTGACACCCGTTTTTTGTTGTCAAACAAATTAAAACCAATGAGTATAAAAAGCGCAAGCAATGATTATCCGCTCCTGACCCATCTAAAAGAACGCTGGTCGCCAAGAGCATTCGACAATCGGTTTATTGAACCTGCAAAAATCCGGAGTATTTTTGAGGCAGCCCGGTGGGCACCTTCGGGTTTTAATGCACAACCCTGGTATTTCATAACTGGTCTGAAAGGGGACGAAACATACGATCAGATAGCCTCCAGTATGGTAGATTTTAATAAGTTATGGGCAACGCAAGCGCCACTTCTATTTGTTGCAATTGCTAAAGAAACAGGCCCCAAGGGCGAACCCAATCCAACCGCTCTTTATGATCTGGGGCAGTCAATCGCTCATTTGACGATTCAAGCCATGGAGGAAGGACTTTATGTTCATCAGATGGGCGGCTTTGATGCAGATGAAATCAGAGACAATTTCGATGTGCCCGATGGATATAAAGTGGTAACACTTGTTGCCGTCGGCTACCTTGGCAAGCCCGATACCCTGCATCCAAACCTGAAGCCTATGGAAATTAGTCCAAGAGAACGCCGCAAAGCAAAAGAATCTGTTTTTAGCGGGAAGTTCGGCATTTCTTCCAATTTATTTTGATCATACAAACGTAATCATGATGCGTGTTCGAAACACATTTTTCCTTCTTATCACCATAACAATTACTATGGCGTCATGCGCAGGCAACGGCAAAAATACAGCCCCGGAAACTCCGAAAGCACAAGTTTTTGTACCTGCCTTTAATGCTGACTCGGCCTATCACTATGTTGCCTCGCAGCTTGCCTTCGGGCCCCGGGTGCCAAATTCAGCAGCTCATAAAGAATGTGCCCTGTGGCTTGAGGCTACGTTAAAGAGATTTACCCCCGACGTTATTGTCCAGAAGGCCCGATTGCGTGCTTCCGATGGTACATCGCTTGATGCCAGAAACATCATTGCTTCGTTTAATCCTGAAAACCGCTCCAGAATTCTGCTGTGTGCACACTGGGACTCCCGTCCCTGGGCCGACCACGATCCGGATCCTGCAAACCGGCGTAAGCCCGTGCCCGGTGCCAACGACGGTGCAAGCGGCGTAAGCGTGCTTCTCGAAATTGCCCGGCAAATGAGCCTCCATAATCCCGGAATCGGGGCAGATATCATCCTTTTCGACGCTGAAGACTACGGCGACCACGAAGATGTACAGAGAACGAACAACGACTCCTGGGCACTGGGGTCGCAATACTGGGCCCGTAATCCGCACGTCCCGGGCTATTCCGCCCGCTTCGGCATACTTCTCGATATGGTAGGAGCTGCAGAGCCTACATTTACCATGGAGGGAACATCGATGTATTATGCTCCCGATATCATGAGAAAAGTATGGAATACGGCTCACCGACTTGGTTATCAGCATATTTTTCTAAACCGTAAAACCGGCGGCCTGACCGATGACCATCTCTATATCAACGAGATAACCGGAATTCCAACCATTGATATCATTGACTACAATCCCGACAGGCCAAAAGGTTTCTTCGATCAATGGCATACGGTTAACGATGATCTGGATATCATCTCGGCAGCGACCCTTAAAGCCGTTGGACATACGGTGCTTACCGTGGTTTACGAAACGAAGTAACAATTGCGGGGAGCGTTATAGAGACGTTCTACTTCTTCCGGCGAAAACAATTTCCGCTACTGAGCATGCATGCCATGGATTACCCGGAATTCAAAGAGTATTAAAACCGTTTTTATCACCGCTTACCGGGAGCAGTTTCACTTCGAAACGAACAACGCACAGTTTATTAAAAAGCAGCAGAGAGATACCTTAATTTCTGTCGCTCCATAACTAGAATTGTTACCCGAATGGATCTCTAAAGTGTTTTCACCGGAATACAAATATCCAGAACGAATCTGCATTTTGAGTCTTCCTCCGGCGAATTGTAATATATTTCATACGGGTGTCCATCACCTGGCTGATATCCGCTTTCTGTAAACCATAAACACATTGTATTCCAGGCTTTTTCAAATCCCTTTTCGTCAATTTCAAAATGACCGACAGCATATTTGCCGCACCCCAGCTTCATTTTGCCAAACTCACCATCAACTTTTATATCATGATCAATTGTAATACAAGCACTTTGCCTGACTTGTTCTATCGCCGTAATCGTTGGATCGTCGTGATAGACAGTAATTGTCTTTATTTCCGAAAAATTTAGCAGACTGCGCGGACCTGCCCATTTCATCAGCTTTTCATAAGCTTTCCCGATCTGGTTAAACTGACCTGTGTGTCTGCAGTAAACGACATTAAGTTCAGGCATCTCCTTAATTTCGACCTTTGTGTCCATAAAAACAAAATTTGAGTGATTAAACTGAATACAATTTTCACTGCAAAGTTGTTCCTTAATATCCGGACTTGTTTGATTTATCTTGCGGGTCAGTTGACCATTCTTGCTAAAATATAAGCCGTCTTTTGCAAAGATTGCCTTTTCAGTTTCTCTGAATTCTTTGGCAGTCATACCGAAATACTTTCGGAAAGTCCGGCTAAAATATGCAGCACTACCAAACCCATTATTAAATGCTATATCGCTTATCGAAATAATTCTGTCGTTTCTAAGCTGTTGTGCCGCTTTCTCGATTCGTATTCGCTGAACAAAAGCATTAATAGTTTCATTCGTCAAGGCTGAGAATATACGATGGAAATGAAATGGTGAGAAACAGGCAATCTGAGCAATTTTATCGAGTGTAATGGTTTCGTTTAAATGTTCTTCAATATAGTCAATCACTCTATTGATTCTTGCTGTGTATTCCTGCCTGCTTTCGTCTTTTGCATTCATTTTAAAACTATTGACGTATTTTCTTTACGCATGCTGTTAAAAGGAAGAACTCATATCATTATCATCAGCCCCCTTTCAGAAAGCATAAAGCATTCTATAACAGGTCGTTTGCCAGATTTGCAAGTTCCGAACGTTCCCCTTTTTCAAGCCTGACGTGAGCGTAGATCGAATGGTGCTTTACCTTGTCGATCAGATACGAAAGCCCGTTACTTTGTGCGTCGAGATAAGGCGTATCAATTTGATAGATGTCGCCGGTAAAAATAATTTTCGTTCCCTGGCCGGCCCGTGTAATAATCGTTTTTATCTCATGGGGGGTCAGGTTCTGGGCTTCATCAATAATAAAACAAACATTGGAGATGCTTCGTCCGCGGATATAAGCAAGAGGCTGAATGACGAGCTTTTCATTTTCAAGTGATTCCGTAATGCTCTTAAATTCCTTATCCTTCTCTCCGTACTGGCTTTGGATAAACTTCAGATTATCGTAAAGCGGCTCCATATAGGGATTGATCTTTGACTTGATATCACCGGGAAGATAACCTATATCCTTGTTGCTAAGCGGTACAATCGGCCTGGCAAGAAAAACCTGTTTAAAATTCCGTTTCTGTTCCAGTGCCGCTGCAAGGGCAAGTAATGTTTTCCCTGTCCCTGCTACTCCCTGCAGAGTAACAAGCTTCACTTCGGGATTCAGGATGGCATGCATGGCAAAAACCTGTTCGGCATTTCTGGGAGTAATCCGGAATGCCTGCCTCTTTTCAATCCGTTCAACACGCTTTGTCATAGCATTATAAAATGCCAGGGCAGAAGTAGTTGTATTTCTGAGAATAAAGTAATGATTTGGAACCGGTGATTTTACCCCGATGTCACGTGGAAGGCAATAGCCGTTCTGATAGAGCTTATCGATGATCCTGCTGCTCAGGTTATTGATAGTTGAGATGCCGGTATACAGCCCTTCCACATCTTTGACTTTCCCCGTCAGAAAATCTTCGGCCGGAATATTCAGCGATTTTGCCTTCAGACGCAGATTAATATCCTTGCTTACCAGCACCACTTTCCGGTCGGGATACTCTTCAACCAGTCCGAGAGCGGCATTCAGAATACGGTGGTCGGGCTTATTATCATCAAAAATTTTCCTTGCATCCAATCCGCTCTTTTCATTCATTACTACCTTAAAAAGTCCGCCCTTCGACTTAACCAAAGGAATCCACTCGGTTAGGGTAGCATGATCGGAAAGGGTATCGATTATTCGTATAAACTCCCTTGCCTCAAAATTGATGGTGTCGTTTCCTTTCTTGAAATTATCAAGCTCTTCCAGAACAGTTATAGGAATCGCAACATCGTTGTCCTCAAAATTATTGATGGAATCGTGGTTGTATAAAATCACCGATGTATCAATGACGAATATTTTACGGCCTTTACCCCTGGCTTTAGCCTTTACGGCCGGTACAGATTTTTTAACCGGTTTTTCTGTTGTTTCCTTTTTTGTTCCGGATGCAACGGATTTCTTTGCAGGGGATTTAACCAGGCCGGTTTCAGGCAGCACTTCCTGCTCCTTACGAAAATCGAAATCTTCTCTAATTGCAGATTTGCCGTTGTTACCGGACAGTGCATCTTTTACTGATATCGCAAGAATATCCGAAGGTTTGTGATTTATTGCTTTTTTGGGTTTTCCCGTCATCCGGAATGGCTTAATCTCTTTTGCGGTTGCAGATTTCCGACTGCTTTTCCTGGTTTTCGAAACTTCCGGTTCTGCTTCCGGATCCCTGAGTTTTTTCTTAGCCATAGTGCGAAGTTTATATTCACTTTCTGTCGTATTACGTTTTCGTTATACCGCTTGCCCGAAATTCTTATATACCGGTAATCAAGCAGTTTAAAGCAAACGTATTCATTATTCCCAATCCTGTAACTTCTCATGTCTGAGGCATCATTTTCCATAAATGGAACGCGTTATTGGTTACCATTTAAGAGAATGCCACACAATATGGATCGGCTTCAAAAGTAAAGTTAAACATTATCGATGGCTGATTTTCTTTGTGAAAAGACAATTAAATAACACCAAAAATCGAATCTATTTCATTGATTTAAAGATACTTAAAAAATTTATCAACAATTTATAAAGTTCACGCATTCTTTAAACGCAAAAAAAAGCGAAAAATGCCTTTTATTAACAGCCGTTCAGGAAAGCCTGCAATTACCAATACATTCAGAAAGCTTAAAAAAAATTGAATCATGCACTATCCCCCATCCTGGTTCTTTTCGTCGTCATCAGAAATTAATGACCGATTCAATTGGGGACTTAATACTTTAGCAGCCAATGGAAAAGTTAATCACGCACAAACCTGGAAAATATTTCTGCAGAAGGGAAGTATTTCAACTCTATGTTGTTTATTATATGCGACAGATAAACATGGAAGAACCCGGAGGAATCGGGATACCACCCGGGTTCTTCCTTTAATCCCAATTACCCGGCAATAAATTTCTTCTCCCTGGGTCCCATCATAAGGAGTTCATTTACGACTACCTCAGTAATATTATGTGTTTTGCCATCCTTATCATTCCAGGAACGGTAGGTCAGTTTGCCTTCCACGGCTATTTCCTTACCTTTTGAAAGGTATTTCTGACAGGTTTCGGCAAGTTTGCCCCAGACTACGAGCTGGTGCCACTGAGTTTGTTTAATTTTTTGGCCTTCTTTATCGGTATACTCATCGTTTGTAGCAAGAGAAAATCTTGCAAATTTTTTACCGTTATCGAAAGCACGGACTTCAGGGTCTGCGCCCAGGTTTCCAATCAGTTGTACGCGATTTTTCAGAGAGTTCATGTTGTTTTTGTTTAGTTTAACAAGATATTTAAGTTTAAAAAAGCTCACAGTCAACTTATTTTGATTCGACATCTGAAATAATCTTCAGATCTGTGACCGAGATTTCAGCGAAGTATTTACGTTCATTGAAATTGTTGAGATACGACCGATATCCAAGTTTACCAGCTACAGCAATCTCATGCCCCCGGGAAAGGCCCTTCATGCACTCCTCAGCCAGGTTATCCCACAGAATGAGGTTATGCCATTGCACTTCCCTGATCTTTTCTCCCGATTTATTGACATACTCCTCACTCGTTGCAATTCGCATGCGGGCAAGCTTGCGGTTGTTTTTCATGGTTTTCATTTCAGGATCGTCACCTAAGCGCCCGATCAACTGCACATGGTTGGTTAATGTGATCATAGTTAGTTAAGTTTGAAAATTAAAAGTATTAGTGAGTAATTAATTTTAACCAGCCCTTCGTCTGCTGATCATCGACAAATCATTAACCGTGACTTCTGCAAGAATCTTACTGGAACCGTTACTGTCTGTAATAGAACGGTAAACCAAATGACCTTCGACAGCAATCTCCAGTCCTATATAGAGGTATCTGGAACAAATTTCCGCAAGTCTTCCCCAAACTATCAGAGTATGCCATTGATTCCGTATTGTCTTGCAGCCATTGCGTTCACAGATTAACTCGTTCGTAACAAGTGATAATCGCGCCATCAGACTACCATTTTCAAATTCTGTAATTTCCGGATCGGCACCGAGTGAACCGATTAAATGTACCCGGTTACTTAATTGCTTCATTTTAATAATAATTTTGCCTTTCGGCGGGTTCAACAACAAACTGACTTTACCTATTCCAACCTGAATGTACCGGCTGAACGAAAGACAAATATATAACACTGAAATCCCGAATGTCAAGTTATAAATATTTATAATAGTTTAATTTATTAAATTTATTAGCTTGAATCAGATACTTCCTGATTTTCAATAATATATATCGTCGTTGCTTTAATTTACAAATTAATTAAACGTGTAAATGTTTTTACATTAACTGCACGGCATTTTGGCAATTTTTCAAGACGAAATATTTCGAGACAGAAATCCCATATTTTCTATGGCAAAAATCCGGCACCAAGTCCTGATTTCTGGACGTAAAAACGGTCTGTGAAAAACAATTTTCGTTAACATGATTAACTATTTTACATTTTAAATGCGTATTATTCAATTATTTTAATTTTCTTATTGTTGATTATCAACAATATAAAAATAAGGTATTATTTTTTTTAATCTTTTTCTTCCCAACTATTGCATAATGATTTTTCCCGTTTTATTTTTGTCGAAACAAAGCCCCACGTAATAGACATTTATAGGGGTGAGAGCTATCATAGTACTAACATAACTTAAAAATGCTTCCCATGGAACACTTTTGCCTTGCGTGCAACACCGCAATCAATTCAGGTCGTTCAGACAAGAAATTCTGTAGTTACAATTGCAGAAACAATCACCACAACGGAATCAACAAAGAAAAGTACTCCGGCATCCGGGCGGTTGAAAAACCTTTTCACAAGAACCGCGGAATTCTTGAAAAACTGTTCAGTAGAGGCCTTAATACAGTTTATCACGAAACGTTGGTTATCCTCGGTTTCAATTTTGAAAAGATTACACACAACGAAAAGTCAGATAACGGTTCTGAGCGCTTTTTCGTGTATGAGTTTATCCTTGAGAAGATCGATAACAGTGTTTACAGACTCTCATCCCGGGGGAATACAGTAACAGCTTCTTAATTAAAAATGGAGTGATTTAACAGCATAGTTAATTTGAGTTTTTAGAGTTGGATTAATTAGAATTGAACCATCGTCGGAACGTAAAACCCTCTGACGATGGTTTTCTATTTTTAATTTCGGATAAATGCAGACCTTAACACCTTGATAATACCGTACCATTAACCTAAAAAAAGCATGAAATTACCTACCTTTGCATAAATGTAATATAAATCTGAACCACAATGAACCACATTGATTCATACGATTTTAAAGGAAAACGCGCGCTTATCCGTGTCGATTTTAATGTTCCTCTGGACGACGAGCTGAAGATTACAGACACAACCCGCATCGATGCGGCACTCCCAACAATCCGTAAAGTGCTTGCAGGCGGAGGTTCCGTAATCCTGATGTCGCATCTGGGAAGACCAAAAAAGAACTTTGAAAATAAATTATCTCTTAAACATATTGTCCCGTATCTGAGCCATGTACTTGATCGTGAAGTAAAATTTGCAGATGATTGCATGGGAGAATCTGCAAAAACATTGAGTGCAACCCTCAGACCCGGAGAAATCCTGCTGCTCGAAAATCTCAGGTACTACGAGGAAGAAGAAGGAAAGCCCCGTCTTCAGGAAACGGCTACCGAAGAGGAAAAGAAAGAAGCAAAGACCACAGTTAAAGAGAAACAGAAAGAATTTACCCGCCAGCTTTCCACTTACGGAGACTGCTACATCAACGATGCATTCGGGACTGCACACCGGGCACATGCCTCTACGGCTTTGGTTGCTGCCCACTTTTCTTCCGATAAAATGTTCGGATACCTTATGAATGCAGAAGTCGGCAGCCTGAATAAAGTTCTGCGTGAAGGGAAAAAACCATTTACTGCCGTTCTTGGAGGGGCAAAAGTATCTGGCAAAATTCAGATTATTAATCACCTGCTCGACAAGGTTGACAATTTAATTATAGGTGGCGGAATGATGTTTACCTTCATCAAAGCTCAGGGCGGCAAGGTGGGAAATTCACTCGTTGAAGACGATCTGCTTCAGCTGGCACTCAACACACTGGAGGGCGCCCGTTTGCATGGCGTTAAGATTATACTTCCGGTTGACACCATTGCTGCAGCCGGTTTTGCCAACGATGCCGAAACCAAACTGGTAAAAGCGGGTGAAGTCCCCAACGGCTGGATGGGACTGGATATCGGACCCCCATGGGCGTATTTGAAATGCCTTCTTTTGCCGAAGGAACGATTCAGATTGCTAAATCCATTGCCAAAGCAACACAAAAAGGAGCATTTTCACTCGTAGGAGGCGGCGACTCCGTTGCAGCCGTAAACAAATTCAAACTTGCTGACCAGGTAAGCTATGTTTCGACAGGAGGAGGTGCTATGCTCGAATTTATTGAAGGTAAAGTTTTGCCTGGCGTTGCTGCAATAGAGGCATAATTATTATCGATTTAGGTATACTTTATTTAAAAACAGCCTCTCCAGTCCGGGAGGCTGTTTTTTTATGCCAAACGGCAAAAGCTATTTTTCCTGTTCTTCCCTGAACCGTAGTCTTACCCAGTCGAGTACAAACGGCAGGTCGTTTACATCCACCCCGTTAGAAATAAGATAGCGCCGGTCGGCAGCAAAGCTCTTGAGGAAAGATTTCAGGTCGCCTCCTCTCAGCCTGATACTGTTAACATAATGTTCCGTTGCCTGAATCCTGTCTCCCATACAAAGCGCCAGATGACCGGCATTCATATAGTCAAAAGCATTCGGATTCTCTGAAAGAAGCTGATTATAATAAGGTATCGCCGCCTCCGTTTTTCCGGTTATCAGAAGGCACCATGCAACCGGTCGCATGGCATTGACCGATCCGGGATCTGCAAATTCAATTCGGTAGAAATAATCAAGCGCCTTTTCCGGTTCATTCAGATTTAGATAACAGGTACCAATGGCTGCAGCCGTCTTTAGTCCGGAAGGCTCAATAGCATCCAGCTCCAGGTACGATTCAAGAGCTTGGGCGGTATCGCCCATTTTAAGGTAGCACTGTGCAACTTTGCTTAAAAGCCAGTTCCGGTTGGTATCAAAAAGATCGGCTTTGCGATAGTATGTAATCGCATGCAAATATTCTCCTTTTTGCTGATAGCAGTAACCCGACTTTTCGAAGAGTTCAGCATAACTTTCACCTTTTTTCTCAAGCAGACTGAAAATTCTGAGAGCTTCATCAAAGTGATCGTGATCGAAGAAAAACGATGCGATGGTTTTAAGGTGAGAAGCATCTTCGACCAAAGTCGAAAACGGCTGCGACATATGGGCTTCACCTGAAAAAGCAATGACATCGGTAAATTCGGCTCTGAGCGGATGTAACCTGAAAAAACGATACAGATCCTGTATGTACTGAATGACGATCCGTTTGTTGCGAAGGTCCGGATTACTTAATTCTTCATCGATAAGTTCCTCCAGCTGCCCCGCTTCCGCTTCAAACATCTGATGTATCATATTCTTTTGAGGTGCCGGCATGAGCGGGAGATTCAGGATAAATGAGAACTTATCGGAATTACACATATATACCGAGCGCTCAATGCCCTCCCCTATGGTTTTGCGCATCGATTCGGTTTCATCCTTTAACGCATTTACAACCGCATAGTGATCTTTATAAAAAGGAAGAAACCAATTTGGAAGATCGCTGAAGAAGCTGAAATTTTTCAGCATGGAAAAGGCGCCAAGAAAAACATCCGAGCCTTCCAGCTGCATATTGGTCAGCTCTTCCAGTTTTCTGACCAGGCCCGGCTGATTATCGAAGTACTTCTCCCAGTCGGGATTTTTGTCAAGAAATTCTTCAGGAGTCATCAGTTTCTCCAGATCAAGCTTCTCATTAAGATCCTGGTTAAACTTAATTACATCCGGCACAATCTCTTCCCTGAACTTACGGGTTATCTTTTCGGTATCCTTCGACCGTATAAACTGTATAATTACCGATTCCGATTCTGCAGCGAACTTTTCGTTGTTCTTCAGCAGCATCAGCGGTTCTATCACCGAAGGATAAAGCACGATGCGGTTCCCGAAAAAGTTAAAAGCTATCAGCATACCAACAAGCGCGCGTTGTGAAATCTGCGGGTCAGGATGATCGTAAAGCGCGATGAGGAGTTCCAGTTTGCGGACGTCGAATACTCTTAAAATGCCCAGAGTAAGAGCACTTACCATCATGGATTTTTCATACCAGGGAATGGAAGTGCTTCGGAAGATACCCGCAACACGGGTAGCATCGTCCTCGCTTAACTTATCGGTAAGCCATAAAAGCCGGAAGGTTCTGAAAATAGCTTTACGGTGATTAACTGCAATTTCGCTTTCCGATTCATCGTTAAAAAGTATGGTACTGCGTAGCATTTCATCCAGTTCATGATCGAACGACAAGCTTACCAGGCTTTCCCCAAGCTCCTGATTATCCAGTCGCATCTCTTTGTCGAGCTCTTTTTTCAGAGTCGAAAGCATCATACCGCTGCGAGCAAGCAAATCCATTTTCATGGAATCGGCCAGTTCATATATTGAAACCAGCAAACGATGATAGATTTGCTCACGCTGAGCATCCTCAACACCTTTCATCGTATAGCTCAGCATGTTCCCATATGTAAACCGAAGCTCATCTACCTGTGCAAGGCTTGTGACGAAACCCTTAATCTCAGCAACCTGAGAAATTTTATCAAGTGCATCCGCAACCCTTTGCTGCTCCAGCAGATTGCAAATTCTGGCATACCACTCCTCTGTCTCCCTGTAATTCATACTTCCTTTTTTTTTATCCGGTTTGCGGATAATTCCAAAAATTAACGACGCAATCCAAAAAATGGCTTTTATAAAAATTATTAAGACGACAAACCGCAACGTCTTTTATGAAAGGGTAAAATAGCCTGTTACGCATTAACCCTTTTGCTAAACTTTTACGTCCGCGCCTGAAATGCAGGTTCATGCATTCATTAATACATCAAGACACGAGTAACGACAAAAATCATGCATTTCATTAATGCATGACACATTTTCAGGTAAAGTGTCCGGACGTGGACACCAGACCCTCAATTATCGAACAAAAATGGACGTACAGATGCTGTGGAATCTTTTCATTACATTGTTAATCAGCTTTTTAAACACAATGGCATGATTAATGGAAAACGCTGGCACGGGTACATGTCAGTCAACGGTGTGTAAAATTCCGGAAATCGACCCGTTCCCGGAATTTTTTGAAATCAATACCAACAACAATGGTCAGCAATTACATACAAAGCGCATTCCGGAACTTTTCACGTAACAAGGGTTATACCTTAATCAACATTCTGGGACTTTCGCTGGGCATTACGGCAGCTTTTTTCATTCTGCTATACATTAACGATGAGCTGGGTTATGACAGGCATTACGATGACTACAGGCGTATTTACAGGCTTGAGGGCGATTTTTCCATCAACAATAAACACGACCGGTTTGCGGTAAGTTCAGTGGCTATGGCACCAGCCCTAAAACTGGAATTTCCTGATGTTGAAATGTTTTGCAGATTTGCACCGAACGACAACCTGATTTTAAGGTACAATGACAAGGAATTTATTGAACGTCAGAACTATTTTGCCGACTCCACTGCTCCCGTAATGTTTTCGCTGAACTTCACGGAAGGAAATCCCGATCATGCTCTTACCGATCCATTCCATTTGATTATGAGTGAACGTACTGCAAGGAAGTACTTTGGCACAGAAGAGGCTTACGGAAAGACTGTTGTTACAGGAAGCGGACGAAATTATAAAGTTAGCGGGGTTTTTCGCGATCTGCCGGATAATTCGCATCTGAAATTCGACATACTCCTTTCAATGGGAACACTGTCCAATCTTGTCGGAGAGGAGCGCTTCTCAAGCATGGAACCCGGAATGTTCTGGAATGTGGGTGTTTACTCGTACATTATGCTCAATGAAGGTTCGGATGTAAATTTTCTTTTATCAAAATTTCCAGTCGTGTATGAAAAGTACATGCGTGAAATCGGGGATCAGATCAACGGGAGCTTTGCGCTTATGGCAACCCGTATCGATAAAGTTCACCACACATCCAAACTTGCCGGTGATCTGCCCGTCGGCAATCTTATTTACGTGTATGTACTGGGGATTATTGGGATAATGATTCTGGTGCTGGCGTCGATCAACTATATGAATCTGGCTACAGCCAGGGCAGCAGCCAGAGCCAGGGAAGTGGGATTGCGCAAGGTAGTTGGAGCAAACCGCGGCCAGCTTGCACGGCAGTTTATAAGCGAAAGCCTTATACTGGCATTCATTTCATTTTTTATTTCGCTTGCGCTGATGCAATTACTACTTCCGGTGTTTAATGATGTTTCGGGCAAACAGTTGTCATTCAGCATTATAGGAAGTCTGGCACTATTTTCATGCATGTTTGTCATTGCCCTGTTTACCGGCATTCTGTCGGGGACTTATCCCGCATTATTTCTTTCATCCTTTCAGCCTGCCATAGTTCTGAAAGGCAGAGTGCATGCAGGCAGAAAAGGATCCTGGATGAGAAAAGGACTTGTAACCATTCAGCTTATCATTTCAGTGGCAATGATTACCGGAACGCTGGTGATTTATTCACAAATTCACTTTATGAGAACTGCAAGTCTTGGTTTTGATAAAGAAAATTTGCTGGTGCTGGAAGTACAGGACACAGCATTCCTCAGCAGAATTGAATCCTTCAGAAATGATTTGCTGGAGTACCCGGGAATAGTTAACGCAGAATTGTCGGCCGGAATACCAGGCGGAAGGAATGGGATTCAGGTGATGCGCGTCGAGAAAGAAGAAAAGATGCAGGAATACGCCTTAAATCTGATCCCCTGCAATTATGATTACCCTGAATTACTTGGACTTGAATTCATTGAAGGAAGAAGTTTCAGCAAGGATATGGGAACCGACCGGCTTGAAGCAGTTATTATAAATGAAACCTGTGCCCAGTCGTTGGGATGGGGAAAAGATGCGCTGGGCAAAAAAATACACTACAACTTTGAACTCGACGGAAGCGGAGGTCGGATGATGAAAGTAATCGGCGTCGTTAAAGATTTTAATTTCACGTCATTACACAATAAAGTAGAACCAATTATCCTCTTTATACCTGAATTCCCCATGAACCTTCTTTCCGTGCGCATAAAGCCCGGATTCAAAACAGGCACCATAAACTTCATCAGGAATAAATGGGAAACATCGGGAGCCAATCGTCCGTTCGATTATTTCTTTCTGGATGAAAGTTACGACGAACTTTACACTGCTGAAAAAAGGGTAGGGAAAGTCTTTATGGTTTTTTCCGTGCTTTCAATTTTCATTGCTTTACTCGGTCTTGTGGGGCTTTCCTCATTTACAGCTTCTCAGCGGTCAAAGGAGATCGGAATACGCAAGGTTTACTTTCTCGACAAGTGGCTTGACAATTTCGCTTATCATATAAACCCCGGTATTGCCACTTTTCTGCTGGCGGGAATCATCGCACTGGTTGTTACTTTAGGTTCGGTCAGCTTTCATGCCATAAAAGCAGCTTCGGCCAATCCGGTAAAATCCATTAAATATGAATAATCTTGCCCATGACAATTATAGGTTTTCTTCAATAATCTGAATGGCTGTTTCAGGCCGGGTAGTTTCCATCAGCTGCGCCCTTAAGGATGCTGCACCGTCGAAACCATGAACATATATTTTAAAAAAGCGCTTCAGGATATTAAAATTTTTTCCTACCGGCCAGGTATCGCGGAAAAGGTTTATATGTTTCCGGAGAAGCTGGAGTTTTTCATGCCTATTGCGTTCGAGGCTGGCGTTATTAAAAAACCAGGGATCGGAAAAAATTCCCCGGCCAATCATTACTCCGTCGGCGCCAGTGCTTTCGATCAATTTCAGGCCATGATACATATCGGCAACATCGCCATTCCCAATCAGCTTAACTTCCGGAGTAATTGAATTACGCAATTTTACGGCAAGTGCAACCTGATTCCATTCGGCCGGTTTGAGCGACATCGCGCGTTGTGTTCTTGCATGAAGCGTAATTGCTGAAAGCTTGCATTGCAACAAATGGGTTATCCACGATTCTGTGGTATGTTCTCTGAGTCCGGTTCGTGTCTTCACACTAACAGGCATTCCGGAGCCTTCACGAACAGCCTGGATGATCTCACTTACACGGGTGTGCTGTCCGATAAGAGCGGAACAGGAACCCTGCTTCACGATTTTTTCTGCCGGGCAGCCCATGTTGATATCAATCCCATCAAAGCGATAATTATCTTTAATAAAACGGCTGGCCTCAAAGAATTTTTCAGGATCATTTCCCCAAATCTGCACAACGAGCCTGGCGTTAAGTTCACCGAGGATTTTGCGTTCAGAAGCATTAACCATAAGTCTGTGAATAACGGCATCGCGACCTTTAGGGTGACATATACCGTCGACAGAGGTAAACTCAGTAAAAAGCACCCTGAGGTGATTCCCTGACGACACCGACATTACAAGTTCCCTGAAAACGGTATCGGTAACGTCTTCCATGGGAGCCAATAAGAAAAAGGGCCGGTTAAGGTCTTTCCAGAAATCAGACAACTGCTTCAACTTTGATGTGGATGGAATAACAAAATACGCTAAAAAAATGTTCAGGCAACGGGCTCCAGGGAATCCGGAGGTTAGCACATTTTATATACTTTTCTCAGCTTTTTGTATTGACTCAGTCCTTCTTCGTTTGCAATTCCGCGAATAAAGCTGTCAATCATTACTTCGTAGAGGACTTTAAAGGAGAACCTGTCGGGAGGAAAGAAATCGGGATTATGAAGGTCGTAAAGACGACTGATGTATAGCCTGGCCATCAATTCAATACTCAGGTCTTCGCGGTATACACCCTGACGAATTCCCTTTTCAATATTAATTTTCATCTTATCAAAGATGAACTCAACCCGCTGCTCGAGATGATGCTGGTATAGTTCGGGATAGAGCTGTTTCAGATCGTTGGTAACTGAGGGGGTTAGATCAAAAAAACGGCTGTTAAGAGCCTGACTCACAATCATGAGAATTTCGATGGCATTAACTTCTTCGAAATTATTCTCATCAAAAATTGCTTTAAAAGAATTCCGCTCCGATTCCAGTATACGGTCAATCAGGTCTGCATCACCCTTAAAATATGCATCCAGTTCGCTTTTGGATATTCCCAGTTTATTGGCAATGAAATCGATATTAATATTCCCGAAGCCGAATTTTATCGACAATTCACGGGCATCTGAGAGGATTTTCCTCAGGTTATCTTCCATTCACAAGCAATATTTGAAATGACAGTGGACATGTCAGCCTGCGAAAATACAAAATCATTGCATTCGGTCCGGCACTCTCTTTCCGCATCAACCGGAAAAAACGATTTTATACGACGATTGGCCGACAGGGCTTATCAGCCTGAGCATATACACCCCAGCTGGAATTCCAAGAGATTGAAGATTAAGATATTCTACGTATTTGCCAGCCGTTAAAAATTGATGATCTATCAGAGTGGCCAGTTTCCGTCCCATAAGATCATACAGATCGAGGCTCACGAAGTCGTCGTCGCGAAGCCGGAAAGATACCGCTGCAGCCGTGTTAAACGGATTGGGAACAGCCTTCAGACCGGCCAGTGGGGCATCGGGATCCGGTTCTTTTACAACCGGGATTACATCGTTCAGAAGGGCTGTCCACATTGACAGCTGATTTTCGTGCAGGCGGGTCCAAACCGGCCTTACAATTCCATCAACTGCGGCTATGCTGGTATAATCGCCGAAAAAGATATTGGAAGTTGGCACAAAGGGCTCTTCACTAACCTTCAAATTAAAAAAAGTTTCGCCTCCATCGGCCGAATAAGCCACATACACATCTGTATTGGTATCTTCATGTTCACGCCGGTCGTAAAAAACAAACCATAGCCTTCCATTCGACTGATCTATGGTCATCCAGGTAAAAAACTGATGTTTACCGGGTTTATCGTCGTTAACCCGTACGGGCTGACTCCAGGTTAAGCCCTGGTCGGTAGATTTCACAAGCCACACATCGGTATCGTCGGTTCCATTGCGCTGATCGCTCCAGTTGATGTAAATAGTACCCCGGTTGGGGCCGTTGCTCAGATCGCAGCAGGTCACAGGCATACCGTTGGCTCTGTATATTCCTGGAATGGTGAAGTCCCATCCACCCGGCTGATCCGTTACGAAAATGTCGTTGTCGAGCCATGTTTCGCCGCCGTCGAAGGACCGGTCAAAAACGATTCCTTCAGGCCCTGACCACGAAACGTATATCTGTCCTTCGGGTCCGACAGCAGGAACGGCACCTTCAACCGTATTATCGCTATCGATACAATCTCCGGCTACTTTATTTAAGCGGACCGGCTCACTGAACGTCAACCCATGATCAGCGGATTTGGAAAAGCGTATAATGGTGCTGTCGGCCGGATTCGCACTGCCGTATTCATCGAATTGAGTCCAGGTAACATAGATGTGATTATTGAAGGGATTTACAACCGCCCACTCCTTATCCTGGGCTTTGGTACCGGCGAATCCAATTCCAGTTCCGTCGGTCCAGGATATACCATAATCTTCGGATCTCTGACAAACGATCTGATCAATCCATGCAGGACCGGGAGGATTCGACAGGTGAAAGAAATAGAAATAGCCCAGTGTATCCACCACGATGCAGGGATCGCCCCACACACCGTATGCATTCGAAAACAAGCGGGCTTCATTCCAGGTCAGTCCCTCGTCGTCAGAAGTATAATACGTATCAATGTTCACACCAACCACCATCCTGCCGGGATTGCGGGGATCAATACATATAGATGGTTCGTTTGGTGTTCTCTGCGTTCCGATAAGGATATTTGGATACTGAGCCCCTGCGTTCAACTGAAGTAACAGTAATGTGAATATGAGTAAGAAGCTTTTGGCCATTGGATAAATTTGAAGAATGTAAACCTACATAATTCCGAAAGAAAATGCAAGTCCGGGATCGTACATCCATCCCCCGAAATAAGCAAACAGCTTGAAAAAGAAACAACTTTCCGTCATAAGGCACAAAAAACCCCGGGGTTATGTATGTTTGCAAAAGAAAAGTTGAAGCCATCAACCAGTGCTCATAAAAACATACAATACATGAAGATAAAAGCACCTTCGCTGCATTGGCAGATACTGATTGCCCTGGCTGGAGGAACTCTTTTTGGTGTTTACTTTCCGGGATTCACGCCCTGGGTTGCATGGGCTGGTGATTTATTTCTCAGATTGCTTAAAATGGTAATTATACCGTTGATAATGAGTTCAATTATCACGGGAATTGCCGGCATTGGAACACCGGAGAGTCTTGGCAGGCTTGGGCTAAAGACTATAGGATTTTACTTTTCCACAAGTTTCTTTGCCATTGTACTCGGGCTTCTGTTGGTTAATCTGATCAGACCCGGAACCGGAGCCGATCTTGCATTGGCTGAGACCGTTGATTACCTGCCGGCAGCAGATCAGTCTCTCGGCATGCTCCTTCTGAATGCTGTTCCTGATAACGTTTTTCGTTCCCTTGCTCAGGGAGAAATCCTTCCGGTGATTTTCTTTTCCATGGTTTTTGGATTTTTTACCAACATCACCTCCACTTCCAATCAGCAGGTTATACACCGTTTTTTCGACGCCGTGTTTGGCGTTATGATGAAAGTAACCATGGCCGTAATCAGGCTAACGCCTTACGGGGTTTTTGCAATCATTGCATCGGTTATTTCGAAGTATGCAGGCGATCAGGCTGCCATCATTCAGTTAGGGTCGAGCATGGGATTGTATATGCTGACAGTGCTTTCTGCACTTATCATTCATACATTTATAACCCTTCACGTTATAGTATGGGTTACAACGCGGATAAATCCGTTCAAACATTTCCGGAACATGTCGGTTCCACTTTTGACAGCATTTTCCACTTCTTCTTCCAGTGCAACACTTCCGTTAACAATGGAAGCAATTGAGAGTAAAGACGGGGTTTCATCCAAGATTTCGAGTTTTACGCTTCCTCTGGGAGCTACCATCAACATGAACGGGACGGCATTATACGAATGCATTGCAGTGATGTTTATCGCTCAGGCATACGGAATTGACCTGAATTTTGGCCAGCAGTTAATTATAGTAATTACCGCATTACTGGCTGCCATAGGTTCCGCAGGCATTCCGATGGCAGGCCTTGTAATGATGACTATAGTGCTGAATGCTGTTGGACTTCCGCTGGAGGGAATTGGACTAATACTGGCGGTTGACCGCATCCTGGATATGTTCAGAACGGCTGTAAATGTTTACGGCGACACCTGTGCTGCCCTGGTAATTGCCAAATCGGAAGGAGAAAAGCTGAATATATAGACTCAGGAGATCAGGGGCAGATTAATAACGACCCGTGTACCTGTTGCTTTACCTTCCTCATCATACAGATCGGTGTAAACCAGTTTCATATCTACACCGTAATAATTGTTGAGCAGATTCAATCGGGACGTTATCAACGATATTCCGATAGATTTCCGGGATTCGGGGCTTACCGGTTTGTTTTCTTCCGATTTTTTACGACCAATCCCGTTGTCCTGCACCATGCATTTCAAGTGATTACCTTCTACAACTTTTGACATTCTTATTTCAATACGACCGGCGCTGTTGAGTCCCATAATCCCATGCCAGATAGCATTTTCAACAAGAGGTTGTATCAGGAATGCAGGAATGTAGCAAGCGTCCCTGTCGATTTCAGGATCAACAATAATAGCATATTCAAATCGCTCATTAAAACGAAGCGACTCAAGTTCAAGGTAGAGACCGAGTGCATCCAGTTCATCGCGCAGAGGAACAGCCTGCTTCTGAGAGTTATTTAAAATTAAACGCATAAGTCTTGCAAATTTCGACAGATATTGTGCTGAAGACAGCCGGTCGTTTTTAATGATATAAGACTGTATGCTATTTAACGTATTAAAAACAAAATGGGGGTCCATTTGCTTTGAAAGAGCTTGCTGTCTGTACCAGTTTATGTCATTCTTAAGATTGTTTTCTTTCCGCAACAGTTGTATCCGGTGGTGATAAAACAGGTAGATTAAAAGACTTCCTAAAATCAGGATGAGGGCAACAAACCACCATCTCTTCCAGAACGGAGATCGGATCTCAAACGACAAAACAGCCGGATGAATACTTTTCAAGCCGTTAGAATTGGAGGCAACAACTTCAAAAATATACTTTCCTGGAGGAAGAAAAGCATATTCTACTTCCGAATTATTTGTTTGTGACCAACTCTCATTCAATCCTTTAAGCCTGTAATGATAGGTAAGTTGTCCGGCCTCGCGATAGGAAATTCCATGAAATCCAATCGTAATGATATTCTGATTGTACGCTAAGGAGTATCCCGGCATCAATGCCGTATCCTTTTTCATGATATGCAGATCCGTTATATAAATGGGGGGTCTGGTATCGTAAGGCTGGTGATTTTTGCGATCGAAAATGGTTATGCCGTTGTTCGTGGCAATGAAAATCCTGTGCTGGTCTCCTGTAATATCGGTAATTTCATTAGAAATCAGGCCATGATCCTTTTTATAGACAGTAATATCTATCTTCCCGGCAATCAATTTTTTCAGGTCTAACATATTAAGTCCGTAATTTGTTGCAATCCAAAGCAGGTTGCCGGTTATAAGCAAGGCGGTAACAGAATTGCTGGAAAGACCGTTTAACCTGGAAATCTGGATGGCGGATCCGGAGCCGTATAGCACAACACCAGCGCCTTTGGTAGCAATAATGGTAAGTTCTTCATTGTATTGAACGACATCTGTAATTCGTGTATTCAGCAATTTATTATCCGGATCAAATGCAATAATTCCATTATCCTTTTTAACAAATACCCCGTTGTTGGTTCCGATTAAAACATCTCCATTGGCCTTTTCATGAATTGCTGTTACCCTTAAACCTATAGAATCATTATACAATGAGTTATACAATGTTTTCCCATTTTTAAATTTCGTAAGCCCAATTCCACCGCCAAACCACAAACTACTATCCTTTGCCAGACTCATACAGAAAATGCTGAAAACATCAGCTTCCATTAAATATTTTTGAACATTAAGATCCTCCCTGATTTTATTAGTGTATCTTTCCAAAGTACCTGTACTGTCCATAAGATACAAATACTCATTTGTTGCAATCCAAACGCTGTTATTCAAACCGGATGTCAATGTAAGTATTCTGTTTTTATTATTATCTGACACTTCTCTTGTGTACAATTTATTATCTGTAAAAATATTAATTACATTATCGTTTGTACCAATATATAATTTACCTGAATTAAGCAATACGCTATTTACTTTATTATTAGACAGGCCATCATCCGTAGTTAATCCCATAAATCCATTGGACGGAAGGTAATAGAGACCGTTATCAACTGTGGAAAACCACATTCCATATTCGGAATCCTGCAGAACAGAAGAGACGGATAATCCTTGAAGATAGTGAATGGCTGGTCCGGAAGAGAGACCACTTTCGAGGTAACATTTTACGCCATTTTTCTCCGTACCAACCCATAAATTTCCGATCTTATCAACATTAATACCTAAAATTCTGGAATCTATAAATACTTGTTTGATTAATTTTGTATATTCAAAAATAGCCAAGCCGTTACTTTGTGAATATATAATATAATTATTAAAAGACTTTATAGCAATTACTTGCCTGTCAAAAAATTTAATCTGGTCCGATTTAAGTTTAAATGAATATTTCCCTTTCTCATAATTCAGACGAAGATGATATACTTGAGTTGTATCGCCCTGAGATACTAACACCCTATCATCGCGAACAAGAAGGTCTGTATAGTATCCGGGGGGATATAATTCTCCATATCTGCTAATTTCTCCAGTCGAATCAACACTTATAAGACCTTCGAAAAGCAGGCCGGCATGAACAGTATTATCTCTATCTACAGAGAATGAATATTTAATTGGTATGGCATGCTTACTGATTGTTTCGCCAATTATTTCATTAAATTCGTACTGAACAACTTTACCATTCTTATAATAAGCCAGCTGAAACGGAAATCCAACAAACCAGATTCTTTCATCGTAATCTTCATATATTTCGAAGACTGTATTTTCGGGAAGCCCCTCCTGTATTGAAAAATTCTTGAATTCCAAACCGTTGTAGCGACTAACTCCCATATTGGTTGCAAGCCAGATATATCCTTTCGAATCCTGGTAAACATGATAAATTTCAGTGCTGGGCAACCCATCGTCAACCGTAAAATGTCTGAAAACAGGATGCTGACCGTGTACCGGTAACGCCAGTATCAGTAATGTAAAAAGAAAGATTGCGGTACTCCTCAAGAATACTTGCATGATCCGGCTGTTAATTCTCCAAAGTTAATAACATTGGCCTGAAAAAAAAACGGAGGTATCAGATTCTACGTCCTTAACAGCCCGCCATCCGATGAATTAAATCACTTGCCCGGGTTTCTGTAAAAGTTAAAATATGCCGGTTATTCGATCCCTGCTTTTATCTACTGTATTGCTTTCGAAGGAACTTTAAATTACTAATGAACCAAAGACTGGGAAGAGTTCTCTAAAAATCCTCTCCATCCATTTCATCACTGTTCTGATTGTTCCGGTCGCGATCTCTTTGACGATTGTAATTATTGAGCCTGTATGAAAAACCAAGATATACAACTCTGGAATCCATCTTACGGTCCGATGTAATCACAAAACCAGGCCCCCAGGTTTCACCAATAAAACGCCTTGTATCAAAGATATCACTCACTCTGAGGCTGACAGATGCACTGTTTTTCAGAAAATCATACCTGAGTGCCATATCTGCAAAATACATGGCATCCATCTTGCCCTGGGCCATGGTTCGGGGTGAGTTGTAGTTCCCGGCAAAGCTCAGATTCAGATCCTTCCTCAGGGCAAAATTCATATTCAGCTTAGCCATCCACTGAAAACTCTCAGCCCGGTCAATCCCGAAATCTTCACTGCCATCGTACTCGCTCTTGAAAAACGAAACATTGAGATTTGTCTTCATCCATTTGGTAAACTCACGATTGCCGATCAGTTCAAGCCCGTATGAACGTTCATTCTTGAGATTCTCATATGTAGTGGAAGTAACACCATTGCCCTCAAGCTGTGTAATATTCGTGATAACCCCAACTGTTTGCCGGTAGAACAAGGAAGCATTCAGAGAATTTTTACCCCAATAATTCGACCAGCCCAATTCATACGAATTGATAAACTCCGGCTTCAGGCGCGGATTACCATACCTGATATTAAGTGAGTCGGAGTAATCCACATAAGGATTCAAATGGCGGTTATGCGGGCGCCTGACTCTTCTGCTGTAGGAAAGTGCCAGCTGTTGCGTTCCGGATAGTTCATAAACAAGGTGCACAGAAGGAAACAGACTGGGGTATGAATAACTAAACCGGTCGTTC
The DNA here is from genome assembly GCA_022837485.1 of Bacteroidales bacterium. Classification (GTDB taxonomy): domain Bacteria; phylum Bacteroidota; class Bacteroidia; order Bacteroidales; family Lentimicrobiaceae; genus Lentimicrobium. The sequence continues at coordinate 43,075 of JALHHH010000006.1, read as the reverse complement.
TCGTTAATTATTTCTGACTCTGAGATCAGTTGTTCAACCCTCAGCCCGGCCTGATATTTTAATTTGTCATAGGTTGCTGAATAAATGCCGTAAACAGCATGAATCTGTTCAAAATAATCAAAATTATTAACGGCACTTTCGTTTTCAATCCATTTCATTAAAAGATAACTATAATCGGAAAGGTTGTTCCGCATGGTAATATCCTTTACGGTGCTCTTAAACCCCGTTTCGAGCCTTCCCCCGTTACCAACCGGAGTTATAAAATTTAACTGGGCAGTGTACATCCTGTTTGTATTCTGCGATGTTGAGAGCTGCATGGCTGTATCACCTGTAACAGCTCCTGCAGAATACTCATTTTGAATAATATCCTGTAAGCCGGCCATGGCATTGTCAATAACCATGAAATCAGCCGTAAGCTCTTTGCCTTTAGTGGAAAAGGTACGTTTATACGACAGCGTATAATTGTATGAATCTATCTCCCGTGAACTTTCGCTGTATCGGTTAAAATTTCTGACCGTATCGGTAACCTGGTCTTCCCCGGTTGTAATAAACGAGTAGGACCGGTTGCTGCCTTTATTGGTAAACGACATATCCCTCATCTGGAACGAAAAGCTAAGCGTATTGTAATTGTCAAGCATAAAATCCAACCCTGTGTTAAGATTATGCATATTTCGGTTGTTACGCATGCTCTGATTCTGAAGTAATAAGCTATTTATCTCATTGTCAACTGTATTACGCTCAGACAGGCCGGTTGAGTTGAATCGCCCGATACGGTTATCGTATCCGGCAAACAAGTTGATTCTGTCTTTTCTGTAATTCAGGTTAAGGGATGTGTTGTAACGGTCACCCGTCCCGGCAGTAAAGGATGCCATCCCGTTCAATCCCTGCAGGCTTCGCTTCTTTAAAACAATATTAATAATGCCGGAAGTACCTTCCGGATCATATCGGACCGAAGGATTCGTAATAACCTCAACACTCTCGATAGAGGAAGCCGGTATCTGTTGCAGAAGATCGCCGCTGCTGATTTCCGACAGTCCGGTAGGCTTGCCATCAACCAGAATTGTAACGTTACTGTTACCCCTGAGACTTACGTTTCCTTCAGCATCGACCGTTACCGATGGAACATTTTCCATAACATCGACCGCAGATCCGCCTATGGAAGCAATATTTTTATCGACGTTAATAACCTTTTTGTCGAGGTTTGTTACTAACATCTCCCGATCCGCAGTAATTTCGACTCCCTGTAAACTGGCAGCTGTCTGTTTAAGTTTAATCGTTCCAAGATTGACGTCAGAATCCGACGGTTTTATCATGATATTGGTCAATTCTTTTGTTTCGAATCCCATGAACTGAATTCTGACAATGTACTTTCCAACTTCAATTTTTTCAATACGGAAGTTGCCTTTTGAATCGGTAATGGTACCGCCTGCCATAGAGGTATCCCTGGCTTTAAGAATGGCGATGGTTCCATATTCAATCGGTAACCCGGATCTTTCATCGAGCAGCTTGCCCCTTAGCACACCAATAGCCGGGCGGACGGTTTCACCGGACAAACCCTGACCGCGGCCCGGACCTTGAGAAAACAATTGAGCAGGCTGGAAAACAATCAGAATAAACAGTAATAAGCCAGGCAGTCTGTAACAGGAATTCATAAAAGAAAAATTTAGGGTTGCAAAATTACTCTATTTCCGGAACCGTATTCAACAAATCAGCTTAGCCGGTGTTTGCCTTTCGACACCTTAAACGGAAGATACTTGCTGGCTTTAACGAATTTTAACATTCTTTTCACTTTCCCATGCACCGGAAACGGATTCCATACTTCAACTTTTCAGCGTTACTGAGTTATCACCGGCAAAGTGACCGCATCCGCCGGTAATCGAGAGCACATTGTACAAATAAGTACGGACTCGATTACTTACTATGTGTTTAAGGGATTAAAAAGCTGATGTCAAAATTTTTATTTTTGCCGTTATTATAAACTTACGAAGTATGAAACGGCTGATTTTTCTTCTGCTGATCATTTTGACAACTGGTTTACAGGCGCAGGACTGGACTACATATTACGAAGCATCCGCATATCTTAAAACACCGGGATACAAAGAAACCATTGATTTTTGTGAACGTTTGGCAGCGGCATCGCAGGTTGCTTCAATCGTAAATATAGGCACCAGTCATCAGGGTAGGGAAATTCCAATGATGATTATTGACCGCGACGGGTTAACTACGCCTGAGGCTATAAGGGCAAAAGGCAGGGTAGTGATACTGATCCAGGCCGGCATACATCCCGGTGAACCGGATGGCAAGGACGCAGGGCTGGTATTACTCAGAGACATGCTTATTCACAAAAAACACCGCGATCTTCTCGGGAAAGCTTCCATACTTTTTATTCCTATTATGAATGTGGACGGACATGAGCGTTTCGGACCGCATAACCGCATCAACCAAAACGGTCCGGAGGAGATGGGCTGGAGAACCAATGCCAGAAACCTGAATCTGAACCGCGATTTTCTTAAAGCCGATGCTGTGGAAATGCAGCACTGGCTCAGAATGTATTCCGAATGGCTTCCCGATTTCTTTGTCGATATTCACACAACCGACGGGGCCGACTTTCAGTATGCCCTTACGTATGATATTGAGGTATTCGGAACTCTTGACAGCGGAATTACCCGATGGCTTCAGAATATTTATGAGCCCAGGGTTAAGTCTGCCATGGAAAAAAGCGGATTCCCGATCTTCCCTTACGTGCAGTTCCGCAACTGGCATGACCCTCGCAGCGGACTGAGAACCGGCGCCGCACCGCCCATGATCTCACAGGGCTATGCAGCCGTGCAAAACCGGCCGGCCCTGCTTATCGAAACCCACATGCTTAAGGACTATAAAACCCGTGTTGATGCCACCATCCAGATGCTGATTCACACCCTGTTTATAGTTAACCACCAGGCGGATAACCTGAAAACGATGATCCAGATGGCCGATCAATCCACTGCCTCTCCGGCCTTCCGAAAACAGGACTATGCATTAAACTGGAAAACAAAGCAGGACGACAGTACAATGGTCGAATTTAAAGGCTTTGACTATAAGGTTTTAAAGAGCGATCTGACTGGAGGAGACTGGTTTGTTTATGATAATGCAAAGCCGGTAACCATGAAACTGCCTTTCTTTAACAAAACAGAACCGGCAGTTGAAATAAGGCTTCCTGAAGCGTATATTTTACCAGCCGAATGGAAAGACATTGCCGAACGAATGAGTCTGCACGGCATAAAAATGGAAATATTAACTGCAGATCGTGAGATAACGGTTGATTCCTATCGATTCAGGGATTACGAGTTCAGAAAAACACCCAATGAAGGCAGGCATATGGTAAACACCAAGTTTGATCCAGTAACTGAAATACGGAGATTTCCTGCAGGATCCTATATTATTAAAACCGACCAGCGCTCAGCAAAGGTAATTGCAGCAATCCTGGAACCTGCGGCACCGGGTTCATTTGTGGAATGGGGCTTTTTTAACGCTGTATTTGAACAGAAGGAATACAGTGAAACTTACGTTATGGAAACGATGGCCCGGGAAATGATGAAGAAAAATCCGGAAATCAGAAAGGATTTTGAAAACCGGAAGAAAAATGACCCGGAATTTTCCGGCAATCAATGGAATATCCTGAACTGGTTCTACAGTCAAACGCCTTACTGGGACAGCCATTTCCTGCGTTATCCTGTGGGGAAAATCACGAAAACCAAAACCATGGATGAGTTAAGGCCGGTATCGGCACCTTTAATGTAAACAACTTCACGTAAAGGGGTGAATAAATCCAAGTCAGCCCTTTAAGCTGATATCGAACAGCCTGTCGTAATCAACAATATTCAGGTGTTTGCACTCCATTTCTATCAGATTCTCTTCCTTGAATCGCGTCAGAATTCTGGCAACGCTTTCAACCGACATACCTGCGATTTCGGCAAGTTCCTTTCTTGAAAGGCTGAGTGGGAATTTCCGCTGTTTATAGATACGATTGGCAAGGCAAAGCAATACATCGGCCAGGCGTCCGTACGTCTGTTTTTGGGTAAGGCAGAAAAAACGGCCGCTGATAATTGTATTGTACTCTGCAAGTAAAGCTATGATTTTCAGAGAAAATTCAGGATTGGTGCGAATCAGTTGCCTGAAGGTCTGAATATCAACAACCTGAACTCGTGTATTTATATATGCCTGAGCTGAAAACTGGTAAACATTGTTGCCTTCAAAAAGAGCAGACAAACCTATGATATTCATTTCCGGCATGATGTGAAGCACAAGATTCTCACCGCTGTTGCTTTCCATATAGATTTTCACCAGTCCTTCCCTAACAAACATAATCTGTGTTGCAGGCGCTCCCTGTTTACAGATAATCTCTCCCTTACGGTAGTTAACAACCACCATTTTCGACTCCAGAAGAGTCGATTCATCGGGTGTAAGTATTTCCATACAGGAAATAAGATTGTTGCCAATGGCACAACTATGCTGAGCAGATGTTTGTCCTTCAGTCATTTATAATGATGTTTCTAAATAAGTAACTGCATTACATGCAAAGAAACAAAAAAAAACTTGATCCGCATCAAGGATTCTTGTGACGAACAAGACCAAAAAGCATGTTTAACTTGGTTAAGAAAAGTTGGGCATGCTTGAAGGTTCAACGTATTTTCGCATTGTTAATGAATTAACAACACAACCATGAACACCATACTGCAAAAGCTTACTTCATTTTTAGTCGTGCTGGCACTTCCGGCTCTGGTAGTGTTTGCCACGGTACACTTTGGAAACCGCCGGGGCACACCCGACGAAATCAGCTATCAGAACAGGGCTGATTTGGACAAAAAGGTTGATCATTCCGAATTTGAAATTCTGAAGCAGAATTATGAGCGCCCGCAGGATCTCACAGCCGCATGTCTTTCATGCCATAACAAACGCGACGACGAACTTATGTCCTCGGCGCACTGGAAATGGGAGCGCGAGTCGAATCTGCCCAACGATCGAGGTACAGTGAGTATAGGCAAAAAAAATCTGATTAATAATTATTGTGCATCGGCCCAGGGTAATAACGGATCGTGCATGCGCTGTCACATTGGTTACGGATGGAACGACGATACCTTCGATTTTAACGATCCCACAAATCTCGACTGCCTTGTTTGCCACGACAATACAGATACCTACAAAAAGCGCAAGGGAGGAGCCGGTATGCCATCGACGGCAGAAAATGCAACGGCAGAATTTCCTGTTCCCGATTACAATTTTATTGCTGCCAACGTTGGCAAACCACTGAAAGAAAACTGCGGCTTCTGTCACTTTCACGGCGGTGGCGGCAATAACGTAAAGCACGGCGATCTGGAAGAGGCAATGCTTAACTGCGACCGGTATGTTGACGTGCATATGGCAAAAGCAGGGCAGGACATGTCGTGCAACGATTGCCACTTAACCGAACGTCACAACATCACCGGAAGGGCATACAGCGTTTCATCGGAAAACACAAACAGAGCTTATTGCGAAACCTGTCATACCAACACCCCTCACAACGATAAGGTAATCGACATGCACAACCACAAGGTTGCCTGTCAGACCTGTCACATTCCTATATATGCCAAGGTAAATCCGACCGTTATGTACTGGGACTGGTCGGCTGCCGGCCGCAGGGACGAAAATGGTAATCCGATTACTGAATACGATGTTGACCACAAATACAGTTATCTTTCAATCAAAGGCCGGTTTGTTTGGGACAAAGATGTTAAACCAGAATATTTCTGGTTTAACGGTACCGCAGATCATTATCTTTACGGTGATACGATTTCGGAGATTCCCGTTCAGATCAATACATTAATGGGAGAATACAGGGATCCGGATTCAAAAATCTGGCCTGTAAAAGTTCATCGCGGAAAGCAGGCATACGATACCGAGACCCGTGAAATTGCCAATGTCAAAGTATTTGCTGAGAAGAAAGGGGAAGGCGCCTTTTGGGAAGACCTTCGCTGGGATACTGCCATACAGCTTGGGATGGAGAGTGCAGGAAGGTATTACAGCGGAAATTTCGACTTCGTATCTACCGAAATGTACTGGCCGCTCAACCACCAGGTGTCGCCCAAAGAACACACCCTGAAATGTACCGATTGCCATACTCGCAGCAATGAAGGCCGCCTGGCCAATCTGGCAGGATTCTACCTCCCTGGCCGTGACTATGCCAAAGGCGTGGATTACACAGGGTTTGCCATAATAATCCTGTCGCTTATCGGAGTTATTACCCATGCTTTGATGAGGATATTTGCCCGTAAACACTGAGTTAAAAAAACAAGAGATGGAAAAAATTAAATTATACTCCCGGTTTGAGCGGTTCTGGCACTGGACTCAGATGGCATTGGTAATACTGCTTACCATCACCGGATTTGAAATTCACGGAAACTACACAATCTTTGGCTTTGAAGCTGCCGTCAGGCTTCACAATGCTTCGGCCATCACCTTTATTTTGCTTGGAATAATGACTATATTCTGGCTTATTGTTACCGGTCAGTATAAGAACTTTGTTCCAACCCGTGAAAAGTTCAACGAACAGCTGAAGTATTATACTTCCGGCATCTTCAGGGGAGAACCACATCCTACCAAAAAGTCATTTGGAAACAAACTCAACCCCATACAGCGGATTACATACCTTGGGCTGCTGATCATGATTTTTCCGGTTCAGACTCTTACAGGAGTGCTGTATATGTTCTATCACTATCCGCAGAACCCCATAGATGCCAGCGGACTATGGATCGCAGCGGTGCTGCATACGTTTGGTGCATTCATAATGGTGGCTTTTGTAATTGTACACACGTATATGATTACAACCGGGCACCGGATCAATACCAATCTGAAAGCTATGATCACCGGCTATGAAGAAGAGCCTGCCGAAGAACACAAAACTGAAAACCAAACCGCATAAACACGTAACCATGAAAAAAATAGTCTTAGCATTTGCAGTCCTGTTCTCTCTGGCTGCATGCAGCAAACAGGAGAAGTATGCTTCCGCCGATGAAATGGTTGAGAAAGCACTGCAGGAAGTAAAACTTATCACTTCCGAAGAACTGGAAGCTCTGATGAACGGTGAAGAAATTTATACTCTTATTGATGTAAGACAACCGGAAGAGCACTATCCCGGCTTCATTCCCGGCTCAATCAACATTCCCAGGGGTAGTCTGGAATTCAACATTGCCGACTCTGCATTCTGGGACAACGTCGGGCTTTATATGCCGCTGCCGGAAGAGAAAATTGTCGTATACGACCAGAAAGGGAAACGTGGAATTCTTGCTGCAAAAACCTTGCAGATGTTGGGATACTCCAATATTTACGCCCTGAAAGATGGTTATAAAAAATGGGAGCTCACATTTCCTGACATCTATGAAAAAAATCTTGAAAAAATGAACGGCGGCGGGCATGAAGCACCCAAATCCGGCGGAGGCTGCTAAGCCAAAGCAATCATAAACCGACTGAAACAAAAAAACACAAACAAAAAAAACCAAAAAAAAATGAAAAAACTCATTAGACTTTTCCTGATCCTGGCCTTTGTTCCGGCTTTCGTACTGACAAGCTGTAAAAAAGACGATGAAAACACCTTTGATGCACAGAAGGCCCTCACAAAATATTTAGTTGCGAACAACCTGGATATCAATACCATTATCGGTGGTTTTGTTTTCAGTGCTCCAGCCGATGGTGACGTAAGCGGAAAATATGTTATTGATGTTCGTACTGCCGATGAATTTGCGGCCGGTCACATCGTCAATGCACACAGGGTTGATCTGAAAGACATCCTGACAGAAGCTGCAAAAGCTGACAAACCGATTCTTATTGTATGCAAATCCGGGCAAACCGCAACGCATGCTGTGGCCATTCTCCGTCTTTCGGGATATGCCGATGCACAGGCTCTTAAATGGGGCATGAGCGGATGGAATTCAAGTCTCGACATCTGGACCTCAAACCTTGGCAATATAGCAGCAGACCATGCCAACTGGAATACTGCTGCTGCACCTACCAACCTGACCTACGAAAGTCCCAAATTCAGCAGCGCCGATACCATTCCCGCCAACATCCTGAAGGCACGCATTGCTGCAGTTCTGGAAGAAGGATTTAAATCGGTTCAGCCTGCCGATGTACTTGCAAATCCGGGCAATTATTTTATCAACAATTACTTCTCGGAAACCGATTACGCAGGTTTTGGCCATGTTGCCGGAGCTTACCGCATCAATCCTCTTCTTGTTGGTGAAGGACAGGTTAATTACCTCGATCCCTCGAAAGAAATTCTGACCTATTGCTACACAGGCCAGACCTCTGCTGCTATTACCGCTTACCTGAGGGTTCTTGGATACAATGCTAAGAGCATAATGTGGGGTATGAACAAATTCCACAATGCATCAACCGCATGGGGAACTTCTCCAAACCAGTGGAAAGCAAGCATGTCAAAAAATCTCCCCATCGTAACCGGTAATTAATCCATACGACTATGAAAAGAGCCATTCTAACACTTTCCTTAATAGCAGTATTTGCATTCCCGCGGGTATCGGCCCAGGGATGCGGCGGCGCCCCCAGCGACGAAGGACTAAAAATGTTCGGTTTCCTTCAGTCACAGTATGAGCACCACTTCGCAGAGACTGATAAAAACAGCTTTACGTTTGAACGTGCCCGCATTGGTGCCATGGGTAAGATCCCTTACGACTTCTCTTATTATGTAGTTGCGGAACTGAGTCCGTTTATTTCAGCCAATCCTTACCTGCTCGACGCTTTTATAACGTACGATCGTTTCAGCATGGCAAAACTGTCGGTTGGCTCTTTCAAGACTCCCTTCGGACTTGAAACAAATACTGCGTGCAACGGACTTATGACCGTTTATCGCAGTACTGCCACCCTTCAGATGGTTGCACCATTCAGAGATATGGGTGCAATGCTTCTCGGTGGCAACGATACCACGTTTTTATCATACCAGCTCGGACTGATGAATGGAGGTGGACTGTTAAAGTTCGACAACAATTCGAAAAAGGACATTGTCGGGCGCGTTGTACTTCACCCATGGGATTTCCTGTATTTCGGCGGAAGCTTCCGTTACGGCTACCCCTCCTACCTTAATGACAAGGATTCACGGACTACCATTGGGGGTGAACTTAAACTGAAATACCGCGGATTCACACTTCTGGGCGAGTATATTATGGATGAAGGCGACTACAACCGCGACCTTGGCGGCGGATGCAGCGGCAACCTAATCGAGCTTGGAGAAGAAAGAAGCGGCGGATACGTTACCATGGCCTATATGACCAAATGGAATGTAGAACCGGTCTTTATGATCGATTTCTTTGACTCAGGCAATGCTTCGGGTTACAAGGAAAACAACATGACTTTCGGCCTCAATTACTTCTTTAACGACTGGACACGCCTGCAGCTTAATTACGTTTACCGTGCCGAAAGCCCGTCAGAAATCAGGAATGACGAATTCGTTGTGCAGGTACAAGTCAAATTCTAATTTAAATTCTGCTTAAAATGAAGAAAATTATTTTAACAACCATCGCACTTATTACACTGGGCCTCACAGGAGTGGCTCAGGATCTGATTACGGTGGCCGAGCTGAGCTCAAAACTCAAGGATGCAAACTACGTTGTGGTTTCTGCTGAAAAAGAAACAGAATATGCAAAAGTTCACATCAACGACGCAGTAAACGTTTCATACAAAAGCCTTGAGAAATCGGGCGGAATTGAAGGTTTACTTCTTGCGGATCAGGACCTTGCTAAAATCTTTGGTTCAAAAGGTGTAAGTGAAAAGAAAACCATCGTTGTTTACGACGAAGGCTCAGGAAAATATTCAGCCAGATTGTACTGGGTTCTGAAATACCTGGGAGCCCCCGATGTAAAAATCCTGGATGGTGGCCTGGTTGCATGGAAAGCCGGACGTAAACCGGTTACCAAAAATCCTTCAACGGTAAAAGCAGCAACGTTTACCCCCAAAGCCAACAACGCAGTATTTGCGTCGATGAAAGATGTTCAGGCTGCTTCCGGCAATGCCAAAGTGATTCTGATCGACCTTCGCGAAAATAATGAGTTCAGCGGTAAAGATCCTGCCAACAATAAAGGCCGTATCCCCGGATCGGTAAACGTTGATCACACTACCCTGAACGCTGCAAACAGCCTTTACAAACCGAAGGCCGAGCTGGAGAAGATCTTCGCGGCAGCCGGAGCAACAAAGGACAAAACCATTATTCTTACCTGCCCCACCGGTGTAAGGGCTGCGAAAGGATATTTCGTACTGAAATCCATTCTCGGATACCCCAACGTAAAACTTTACGAAGGCGGTGTGAATGAATGGGCAGCAACATCTGCAAATAAACTCGACAAATAAGTCGCAGGCATTTCCGATCGAACCGGATGCTGATTCCCAGCATCCGGTTTTTTTTATGCTTCCTATGCTGTACCCGCAGATTCACTTAATCCCGGGGCAGAGCAGCCGCACACCTTGCCGCTTTTCCGAATAATGCGGAAATAATTTGTAAATCAATTTGACTTCGCTATTTTTACAATCAGTTAGTGTATATACTACACAAAGCAATAGTCCCTTGATTAAAAGGATTTTCTGTAAGCAGAGAATTGAAAACACAGAGGGCATGGCTGGTAAATGAAGAGGAAACATGGTTTTAAGGAAAAGCCCGGGTTGAATCATTAAAATTTTGATGTAATTTTATTACACCAGGCTTGCGGCTGACAGATACCAGAATCAATCAGAAAAGAAATCACAATAATCCCACACCTAAAACCCAAACAAATGAGCAAACAGGACAGCAGTTACAAAGTAGGAATGTCGGCATTTGGCTCCATTTTTTTCATTTTTGGATTTGCCACTACATTCATTGTTACCCTATCTGCACCAATAAAAGAAATTTTCGGTCTTTCCGAATTTGGAGCCCAATTACTTGCCTCTGCATTCTTTATTGCTTATCCAATTATGTCAATACCTACGGGGAAACTTATCGACCGTATCGGGTATAAATCCACAGTAATCGCGGGACTGATTCTGATGGCGCTGGGCAGTTTCATCTACATCCCGGCTTCCAAGATCCCTTCGTTCCCAATCTACCTCCTGGGAACGTTTGTGCTGGCTACGGGCGTTGTATTTCTTCAGGTAGCTGCCAATCCCTACGTTACTGCCATCGGACCGGAAAAATCAGCGTCCAGCAGGCTTAACCTGACACAAGCACTGAATTCAATCGCCACCATGATTGCTCCCTGGCTGATTTCTGTTGCCATCTTCAGGGGTCTTGCTCCCGAAAGCGCCGATTATGCCAGACAAGCTGCCGACAGAGTTCCCATGCCGTTTATTTTTATGGGTATAGGTGTTATCCTGGTAGCACTTATTTTGATGTCAATAAAACTTCCGGTTATCTCGTCCGAAAAGAAAGAAAAGAAAAGCATTCTTCAATATCCTCACGTTTTACTGGGAGCACTGGCAATATTCATGTACGTGGGCGCTGAAGTAGGAAACGCAGGTCTGATCGTGAACTATTTAAAGAAAAGTCTCGGTATGACCGGCGAGGAGGCCTCAACTTATGCAGCCATTTACTGGGGAGGAGCCATGGTCGGACGATTCTTTGGTTCCTTTATGTTCTCGGGCATCACTCTGACTAAGAAAATTACCTACGCCCTGCCTGTCCTGCTGCTGGCACTGGTATCCGGAGCTTTTGTAACTTCCTGGAACTGGAACATAGGCGTCATTTTCCTGATTGTTGCAACCCTGAACTTCCTGATAATGCAGATCGGAACCGGCAATGCGGCACGTACTCTTGCCATCTTCGCACTGGTTGCAGCGGGTCTTGACCTGATTACAACGTTCAGCACCGGTCATATCGCTCTCTGGACTGTTATATCCATTGGACTGTTCAACTCGATTATGTTCCCGAACATTTTTGCCCTGGCTGTCAAGGATCTCGATTCGGGTGAGCTGAGCACCGCATCCGGAGTTATTAACACGATGATCTTTGGCGGCGCCATTATTCCTCCCATCATGGGAAGCATAGCCGATAATGCCGGCTACACCTGGGCTTTCCTGGTTCCGGCCATCTGTTACATTTATATCCTGTTCTATGCATTGAAAGGAGCCCATATCCGAAAACTGGCCTAAAACACACGATATGAAGAGGTTCTTCAACCGGAAAGCAACTCTGCTGCTTATTGTCGTACTGGCTGCCTGCGCGGTGAACGGACAAACCTTCCTGTTTTTTCAGGACAGTCCGGCAACCGATCAGTACGAATACAGCTGGATGGAACTTACCACTCCCAGCGAGCTGGAGAGAGTAGGTAACGAGCTGCGGCGCTTTCCGGTTGAAAGCCTTATTATGCCGATTCAGGGAATAAACAGTCTCAGGCTGAAGTGGAGATCAGTAACTGGTGGAGATTGGGTAGCCATAGCTGCAGGCCTGAACTGGACAGATCAGAATCTGACGCAAACCGATTCTCTCATCTTTTGGCTTCGTTCATCTGAAGGACTTGGCAGTAATGCGCTTCCGCGGATATTCATGGAAGACATCAACAATGTGAAGACATTTAAGCACAGCTTTGCAACCTGGTGCCCCGCCCTTTCTCCCGGGGTATGGAAGCGCATTTCTATTCCCATGCATCTTTTCCTGGATTACGGCGATCCCGTCGACTTTTCCCGGATAAAAACCATTGGTTTCGCTCAGGGTATTACCGACGGAGTAGAGCATACCCTGATGATTGATGATATGCGTGTAATAACGGGTACCGGCACATCGCCTCCCGCCTCACCGCCAACCGGCCTCACTGCCAGGGGATTCGACAGTCATGCCGAACTTGCCTGGAATCCAAATCCGGAAACCTACATCACAGGCTATGAAGTACAGCGATCGGTGAACGCAGGGGCAGACTGGACAACTGTATTTGTTACCGGAAAAACAGTTACACATCACATAGACTGGCTGCGTCCCGCCGGTACCGCGGTTACTGCTCTTTACCGTATCCGGGCGCTGAATGCCTCTTATGAACCATCGGCACCATCGGGAACTGCAACCGCCAATACGAGTGTGTTCAGCGACGACGAACTCCTCGATATGGTCCAGGAATACACCTTCCGGTATTTCTGGGATTTCGCTCATCCGGCATCCGGTATGGCTCGTGAACGCAACACATCCGATAATGTTGTCACCACCGGAGGTTCAGGATTCGGAATCATGGCAATCCTGACGGGAATAGAACGAGGATTTATCGCCCGGGAGCAGGGAAGAGAGCGCATGCTAAAGATCATCACTTTTCTGGAACAGGCCGACCGCTTTCACGGGGCATGGCCACACTGGCTCAACGGGAATACCGGTAAAGTGATTCCATTCAGCGAATCCGACAACGGAGGAGACCTGGTGGAAACTGCATTTCTGGTGCAGGGATTACTCACCGCACGCCAGTATTTTAACCAGTCCCATGATGATGAAATTCAGATAGCCAATAGAATTACTAACTTATGGGAGAGTGTGGAATGGGACTGGTACAGCCGGAACAACTCCGGAGTACTCTACTGGCACTGGTCGCCAAACTACGGATGGCAGATGAACATGCAAATCCGGGGATGGAACGAGGCAGCCGTTGTTTACCTTCTGGCCATGGCCTCGCCAACGCATCCGGTTCCCCCATCCTACTGGAGCGGAGGCTGGGCTGGTATGCCATTTTATATAAACGGAAAATCATTTTTCGGATATACGCTGGATGTTGGCTGGGACAAAGGCGGTCCGCTTTTCTTCGCACACTATTCCTTTTTAGGCTTCAATCCGTCTAATTTGAGGGATCCGTATACAAACTACTTTAACCTGAACCGCAATCATACCCTTATCAACAGGGCATACTGTATCCAGAATCCTCTGGGGCATGCGGGCTACGGACCCGACTGCTGGGGTCTGACTGCCAGCGACGACCCCGACGGTTACCTGGCACATGAACCCGTGACAGGCAGGGATAACGGAACCATATCGCCAACTGCTGCAATCTCTTCCATGCCTTATACACCGGCACAATCGCTGAGTGCAATGAAGTATTTTTACCGGGAGCTTGGAGCCAGAACATGGGGATACATGGGCTTTTACGATGCTTTCAACCAGTCAAGAAACTGGTGGGCGACTTCCTATCTGGCTATTGACCAGGGCCCCATAATCGGGATGATAGAAAACTACCGCAGTGGCTTGCTTTGGGATAACTTCATGGCAAATCCCGAAATTGAGCCCATGCTTGCCGCAGCCGGATTTGCGCCCGATCCTAACGGCTTCAGCACGCAGGGAATCCATTTGAGTCAACTTACCATACACCCCAATCCGGCCGGTGAAACAACCACGATAACGGCGGAATTCCGGGGAACTTTTAAAGGAAATATCCGCATCTGCGATCCGATGGGACGCATAATACAAAGTTCTCCGGTAACTGCCGGTGCTGTTGCCGGAAAGCTGATGCTGGAGCTAAGTACCGCAACCCTGCCTGCCGGATCATACATATTGACTCTGTCGGGAAGTGGTATTGCTTATACAGGAAAGCTTCTGAAACGATAAAGCTGCCGGCGGTCCGTTATCAACAACTGCTTAAGAAAATTTAAATTGACCGAATTACACAATAAATAACCCAATCAATCAACCAACGCTGAATAATATGAAAAAGGTAAAATTACTTTTCATCCTTCTGCTTGCCATCGGGATTATTCCTGTGGCTCAGGCGCAGCAGGTCAGGGTAACGGGGCAGGTTACGAACTCTGCTACCGGCGAAACCCTGCCCGGGGTTACTGTAGTTGTAAAAGGCACCACCAGCGGCACTGCCACCGACCTTGACGGGAAGTACAGCCTGGATGTTCCTGCTACAGCTACCCTGGTATTTAGTTTCGTGGGCATGGAATCCCGTGAGCTCGGGCTGCAGGGCCGGACAACCCTTAATGTAGCACTGAATCCTTCTGCCAGTATGCTCGATGAAGTGGTGGTTGTCGGCTATGGCTCAGCCAAACGCCTGGACCTGACCGGCTCCATTACAACGGTAAAAGCCAAGGATCTGGCTTACCAGGCCGTTGCAAATCCGGCACAGGCGCTGCAGGGCAAGGTGGCTGGTGTTCAGGTCACCAACAGCGGATCTCCCGGAAGTGCTCCGGACATCCGAATCCGGGGACTTGGAACTGTATCTGCAAGCTCTGCCCCGCTTTATGTTGTTGACGGAATCCTGACCAACGATATCAGCTACCTGGGAACCAACGACATCGAGAATATAACCTTTCTGAAAGATGCCTCTTCCTCGGCAATTTACGGGGTAAGGGCAGCCAACGGAGTGATTATCGTAACTACAAAACGAAGTCAGAGCCGTGAAGCCAGAATCTCCTATTCCGGCTATACCGGTTTTCAGAAAGTGGTTAACAAATTCGAACTCACCAAAGGCAGGCAGTATATCGACCTAATAAACGAAAAGAACCAGTATCTGGCGGAAGCCTCCGGCAGTACCTTTGTTCCCTTTAACCCGGAAGATTTTCCGGATCAGATCGACTGGTACGATGAGGTACTGCGCGAAAAAGCTATGACCCAAAGTCATGATGTAAGTGTGATGGGCGGTTCGGCAAGAAGTATGTATACCTTCGGAGCATCCTGGTTTATGCAGGAAGGTCTTGTAAAAGGGCACGATTACGACCGAATCAATATACGTTCATCGCTTGAATCGGAAGTGCTTAAAAATTTGAAAGTCGGATATTCGGCTAACCTCTCTACCTATAAATTCAAGGACGTACCGGGTGTTTTCTACAATTCATACATCGCGCCTCCTGTATTTACCGCTAAGATTAACGATACCACTTTCAATCCCATGGGCGATGGCGTATTGGGCAATTTTGCAAATCCTGCAGCTCAGCTTTACTATCACAACAGCCGTTCAAACGGAATCCGTTTCCTTGGCAATGCATTTGCTGAACTGAAGATTGCTAAAAATTTCAGGCTGAAATCATCGTATGGTATAGATTACGGCAGCAACCAAAACCGGAGTTATATACCATATTTCTTTGTTTCAGAAACCCAGTTCGACACCACCAGCAGAACACTCAGCCGGTCGATGGCACATACAACCGATGGATTCTGGGATAATACACTGACGTACGACAATACCTTCGGAAAACATAAAATCACGGCCATGGCAGGCGTTTCAGCCCAGGAATTCAAAAGCCTCAGCATGTTCGGAAGCCGGAATTACGTAAATGACTACGGAGACCATTCGCTATACATTGGTCTGGGAGACCAGACAACGTCCAATGCATCCGATGGTGGAGATAAAATCACCTCACTTTCTTATTTTGGCAGAGCGACCTATAATTACATGGATAAGTATCTGTTTACGGGAACGCTGCGTTACGACGGAAGTTCTGTATTCCCCAAAGATCAGCGCTGGGACATATTCCCCTCGGCCGGACTGGGCTGGGTAATTTCGAACGAAGACTTTATGCAGATGCAAAACATCTTTGATTTTCTGAAATTCAGAGCCAGCTGGGGCCTCACCGGGAATAACCGAATCCCGTCAAACATTTACACCCTGACCATTGCAAAAGGCGGTCAGTTATCCACTGCCTTTGGAGAGGGAGGAAACGTTGTTATAGCAGAAGGCGCAAATATTACTACAGCAGTACCACCCCTGCTTAAATGGGAAAAGGTAAGAGAAGTGGACGTGGCCTTTGAAGGACTTGCTGCAGACAACAAGTTATCGTTTGAGCTTGATTACTACCACCGGCTTACGATTGACGGTATATTCCCAACCACTTTGTCGGCCACGGCCGGTACATCCGGCAGTTATCTTCAGAACAACGGAAACTTCCTTAACTCAGGCGTCGAGCTGACTCTGGGATGGACGGATAAAGCCGGAGACCTTAACTATGCATTCAGCACTAACTTTACATATAATAAAAATGAAGTCAAGGAACTGCTGGAAGGTACACTTGGACTCTTCGGAGGCAACCTGCCCGTTGGTGGATTCTTCTCAACGTATACCATCGTTGGCGAACCTATCGGATCCTATTATGGAAGGAATGTGCTCGGGATCTTCCAGAACCAGGAGCAAATTGATACCTACACCTGGACCGATCCGGAAACCAACGAAACCGTTATGATTCAGCCGAATGCAAAACCAGGGGATTTCATTTACGAAGACGTGGACAATAACGGCCTCATAGATGCAAAAGACAGGGTTTTCATGGGAAGTGCTCTCCCCACTTATCTGATCGGCTTTAATGCAACCTTTGAATACAAAGGCTTTGATTTGAGTTTCGACCTTTATGCTCAGGGTGGTAACAAGATCTACAATGCCAAAAGGGCGCAGCGTCTCGGTAACGAAAATTACGACCTGGATTTTTATGAAAACCACTGGCACGGCGAAGGTACATCCAATAATTATCCTTCTGCCGACCTCACCGGCGACAATATGATCCCGAACAACTGGTACATCGAGCCGGGTGCATTCTTCAGAATCAGAAACATTCAGCTGGGCTACTCGCTTCCCGAAAAGGCCTTAAACACATTAGGCATCAGAGGCGTTCGATTCTATATCAATACCTCCAACCCGTTTACATTTTTCAAATACAACGGATTCAGCCCCGAAATTTCAAGTTCGTCTCCCACATCACAGGGTATAGACCTGAATGTTTATCCCATGTCTGCAACCTACAATTTTGGAGTAAACGTTAACTTTTAACCCAAAAATCAGGAAATCATGAAAACAAAAAAAATAGTATATGCCATTTTGGCTATCGTATTAATATCCTTTAGTTCGTGCCAGGATTATCTTGATTTTGAACCAGAGAACAAAATTCCGGCGGAAGGGTTCTTCGAAACTCAGGAACATGCCGAGCAGTCGGTTAACTCCATTTATGCCCATATGCGGACCTGGGAAATGGTTTCGTTTGCATTCATAATCATGCAGGAGATTACTTCCGACAATGCCGTAAAAGGCAGCGCTGTCGGGGATGCTTCCTTCATCAACGATTACGATAAATTCACCTTTACACCCAACCAGTTTGTTTTAAAAGACTACTGGGCCGGACGTTACCGGGGTATTAACAAAGCCAACCAGGCCATAACAAACATCCCCGGAATAGCCATGAACGAAAATTTAAAATCCCGGCTTATCGGAGAGGCAAAATTTCTGAGGGCCTTGCTGTATTTCGATCTGGTACGTGCTTTTGGCGATGTTCCAACGCCCATGGCTGTACCGGCAGGTCCTGAAATCAATTCGCGTACGCCCAAAGCCAAAGTTTATGAATACATCGAAGCCGATTTGCTGGATGCAATGGCCGTACTGCCTGCTACATACGATGCAAGTAATAAAGGCAGGGCAACTGCGGGCTCCGCAAAGGGCTTGCTGGCAAAGGTATATTTGTACATGGAACGCTATGGCGATGCTGAACGAATGGCAACAGAGGTTATAACCTCCGGGAATTACGGACTTGAAGACAGTTTTTGGGAGGTTTTCAGGGTTGCTAAGGAAAACGGGAAGGAGTCGGTCTTTGAAATTCAGGCTCAGCAGATCGATGGCAACTGGGATGTTTCTTTTTCTCAGCATTCGGAAGTACAATCGGTACGAGGACAATGGGGCTGGGGATTCAACATTCCGACCGATGACCTTGCTGCGGCATTCGATGCGGCTAATGACCCCGTAAGGAAAGCAGCCACTATACTGTTTAAAGGGGATGTAACGCCCGAAGGCGACGTTATTGCCGGGGTTAATTCGCTGGATGGTTTAACGGGTACGCCCCGGTACAACGCGAAAGCCTATTACCCTCCGAGCCTTCAGATTGAAGGACCTTTCGGTTCGGGGCAAAACATCAGGGTTCTGAGATATTCGGAGATCCTGCTCATTCAGGCGGAAGCCCGAATCCGTCAGGGGAATGCTTCGGAAGCAGCCGGCCCTCTGAATGAAGTCAGGCGAAGGGTAAACCTTTCCGATATCAACTCCCCGACACTGGAAGATGTGTTAAACGAACGCCGGCTGGAACTTGCAATGGAAGGCGACCGTTTCTTCGACCTTGTACGTACCGGCAAAGCGGCGGGCGTGCTTGCAGCTAATGGGTTTGTTGCCGGTAAACACGAAATATTTCCGGTACCCCAGGAGCTCATCGACCTTTCGGAAGGAAATCTGACGCAAAATCCCGGGTACTGAGTCCATTGCCAGGCAATGCTTTAAGAAAGATTATAGCCGGATAACCGGATTGCGAAGCCGGTACTTTGTCAGGAACTTACAGTCGCACGACCGGCAGACGTATTCAGGCAAAATAGAAGCGAACGGCACCGTTTAGCCTGCGAAAAACACTAATATGATAAAACCCCTGATTAAATCGTGTTGATAATCAGGGGTTTTATTCTTCGTCAGCGGGGATTATATCGGGACGAAAGCGATGCCCGTCGTTTATCATGAACCATTCAGCGATATCGCCTGCCCTTACTGCAGGCTTTTCCTTCTTTTTCTTACCGTATCTTTTTACAGGGGTTCGTGAGGTGGTCATCATACGTCGTATGGTTCGTTCATCGCGGTTAAAACCCACATCAAACGCAGTTGCATAAAACCGGGCTTTATCTTCATCGTTTTTCCATTTAATATGGGCATACCGTTTGTCCATAATTCTGAAAAACATCGCAAGGTAGCGCACCTGCCACTCGTCCGACTCCAGCCGTCGGGCCCGTTCGCTTCTGGCTTTGGTTGTATTCGAAATAAGAAACTTCTCCTTCCCCAGTTTCAACCGGACATAATTCCTTTCCACCAGCTCGGCAAACGAAGGTTTCATCTGAAATCTTCCTACGGAATAATGGGAATACTTTCGTCCGGATTGAATATACATGGTACGCATGGCACCGGTTTCAACGAGATCGCGGAGTGCTGAATAGCGGATCAGACCGGGGATAATGACGGCAAAAGCAATATCAGGCCGGATATTCTGACTGTAGAGGGTATCGTACATCCACGGACTGCGGACGAGAAAATCCACGGCATCGTAATACTTGTTCCCCAATTCCAGTTCGATCCCCGGACGGATGGAAGTTTCAGCCTGAGCCCTGCAATCTGCAGCACCAAAAAAAATCCCCCAAAAAAGGAGAAAAGTAATCCAGGGAATAATTGAATGCCTGATCTTTAAGGTCACGGGGTAATTCAGATGCGATAATAATGTTGTGTGCGTGCAAAAACAGAGAAGGCCAAAGTTAAGAGATTTACTAAAACAAGCATAATTAAAGTTGCAGTACTTATGCAAAATATATGGGATTGATAATTTTAAAGAACTTACCGATTCCCTTATCCGGCGCAGGATTGACAATCAAAGGGCATTTTTCACCAATAAATCGTAACGATGGATTCTTCCATCAGGAATTAGAAAGAATCGAACATATTTTCCAGCACGTTGATTTTCAATAATATGTCGAAATAACTTAAAAGCGAACCCGGTGCAAACAAAAAAAAATCCAATCAAATGACAGACGCACAATTATAGCCACATTCGTAACAATCCGGTATTGCGGCATCCCGGTTAACGCAAAAACGGGCAGTACTGAGATGTCTTTACCGGATTGGTTCATTAATCGGAGCATGTACTATAGCACCTGAACCTGCACGATCTATAAGCATATGAATATGAGCAAATAGCACAAAATCAATCAGTAGTGTACTTTTAACACTTTTTTGCAAAAAGAATCGGGGTTTTTCTTGTTTTTCAGTTAGCAAACAAGCATAAAATAAATTATATTTGTGTGAGAAAATAGTATTAACTAAAACCAAACAACCATGAGAAAATTTACGCTTTTATTTGTTTTAGTGTTCACCTTCGCAGGCTTCTCGGTGGCTCAGGTCATTGAGAATTTTGAGAGTTTGAAGATGAATGCATTTGACGCAGGGGCCAATGGTTCGGTTAGTGTGGTTGCAAATCCCGACCAAACCGGAATTAATACCAGCTATTATGTTGGTAAGATGGTTCGTGGTTTTGACGGACAACCCTGGGCTGGCTGGTACGCTACCCTTAGCACACCGGTTGATGTAACTGCCAACAAATACGTGCACATCAAAATCTGGAAACCGAGAATCAGTCCGATTGTTTTCAAATATGAACGCTCTGATTTAAATTCAGGGGATGTTAATCCAATGAACCCTCAAACCCTGGTTGGACAATGGGAGGAATTCGTATTCGATATGAGCGTTGTAAGCGGTGACTATGTTAAAATTGTGCTAATCCCTGACTTTGAAAATCCGTTATTACTCACAGAGGACATAGAAATATATTTTGATGACCTCTACGTTAACAACGACCCTACTCCTGGCAGTGCCCCCGTTCAGGTAATGGAAGATTTTGAGCACATTCCTTTGAACATAATGACCGGCGGACCTGAAGACCTCAGCTATTTTGAGATGGTTCCGAACCCCGACAAATCCGGAGTTAACCTCAGCGACTTCGTAATTAAGTTCCACCGCGATAAAGACGGTGTTTCCTGGGGAGGTTTTTACTCAGGAACCCAGATTGATGTAACTGATTATAAGTACATGCACGTAAAGGCATGGAAACCCCGCATCAGCCCGGTAAAATTTAAAATAGAAGCCGGAGCTGCCGGTACAAAGGAGGTTGCCTCAACCAACCCTCAGACGGAAACCAATGTATGGGTTGACTATGTATTTGACTTTTCGGATAAAACAGGCACCTATCCAACCATTGTTTTCATGCCTGACTTCGAAGATCCCCTTACACTTACCGAGGATATTGAAATCTATTTCGACGATATTATCCTCAGCAATGACCCCAATCCATTCCAGCCGCCTTCACTCACTATCAATGTTGATATGACCGGCACCGGCGACATGACTGGTGTCCCTATGTTTATTGCCGGCGCCTTTGGCGGCGATTACGGCACATGGAATGAACCGGGCACCAACCCCAACAACGAGATGACAGACACCGACGGCGATGGCATTTATTCAATTACCATGTATCTGCCCGACGGACTCTATGCTTTTAAATTCTTCAAAGGCACAGGCTGGGGCAACGGAGACCCCGCTCCGGGCGGAGACCGCACACTTCAGTATTCAGGTACCAGAAACGTTACCTACAAATGGGGCGTCGACGGATTGCTGAGCATCCCACAGAATCCGCTTGCAGGTCAGATCAAAATGTACCCCAATCCCGTAAGTGATGAACTTGTCATCAGCACTTCAGTGAGGGTAAAAGAGGTGACCATCACATCAATGCTTGGACAGCTTGTTGGTACATACCAGCTTAACAATAACGGCAGAACCACAATAAGCACTTCAGGATTAACAACCGGTATGTACTTCGTAGCCTTTACAGGTGAAGACGGTTCACGCCAGATTCAGAAACTGATCAAGCGGTAATCCGTATTCCATTATAAAGAAAGAGGCCGCCCGTCAAAAAGGCGGCCTTCTTCTTTTCCAAACATCCTTAAGTGCATATTTCACGAACTAACAATGCCCCATCCCGAACCTTTCAGAGCTGAACTTGTTAATTGACTTAAACGAAAGCTTTCTGAAACAATGGATTATACGATCTTAAAACCTTCGGCTGACGGAGCGGTTATGGTGCTGACCATCAGCCGTCCCTCAGCACTTAATGCACTAAACACCAGGTTCTTCGAAGAGATGGACCATTTCATCTCCTCCCTCTCAGACAATCCGGATATAAGGGCACTTGTAATTACCGGTGAAGGAAAAGCATTTGTTGCCGGTGCAGATATTGCGGAAATGGTGAATAAATTACCCGGTGAAGCCAGATTATTTTCCGCAACAGGTCAAAGGATTTTCAACCGCCTGGGAGATTTGCCGTTCCCGGTAATAGCAGCCATTAATGGCTTTGCCCTTGGAGGCGGGATGGAACTTGCTATGGCATGCGATTTTCGTATAGCATCGGCTAATGCCCGTTTCGGACAGCCGGAAGTCAATCTGGGACTAATACCGGGTTATGCCGGTACGCAGCGGCTCCCCAGGCTCACCAATCTTGCCGATGCCCTCTATCTTCTTACAACCGGTGAGATCATAGATGCAGAAACCGCCTTGCGTATGCGGCTTGTGCAAAAAGTCACACAACCCGAAGAGTTGCTTGCCGAGGCCAGGAAACTTGCCTCCATTATCGCATCAAAAGGTCCCATGGCAGTTAAACTGGTAAAGGAGGTAACACGAAAAGGCCTGGAAATGAATTATCCCGATGGTGAAAAGCTGGAGCAAAATCACTTTGGAGATCCCTTCGGAAATGAAGGCAAAGAAGGTATGACCGCCTTCCTGGAAAAAAGAAAACCCAACTGGTAATAGCCTGCAAGCGAAAACCAGCGCTGCGGATACCTTTTTGAACCGGGATCAATAAATCAGTAAAAAATCTGAAAACCTGAATACAATAACACATGGAATATACTGAAAGACTATCGAACGTAAGCGTTCTTGGAGCAGCAGGAAAAATGGGTAGCGGTATACTGCTTCTATCCGCACTCGAAGTGGCAGACCAAATGCTGAAACCTGAAAATAAGGACAAACACTTCGTGGTAAACGCCGTGGATGTGACCTCTTCCGCACTTCCCGGGCTGATGAAATACATCCGGGCTCAGGTGCTGAAAGCCGCTGAGAAAAAGACAGTGCTATTGCGAAAACTCTATGCCGGAAGGAAGGATCTGATCGAAAACAGCGACATCATCGGAGCTTACATTGAGGATGTGATGGGAATTATAAGACCCGGAATCCGCATTGAAGCCGCCTACGAGAGTACATTGATTTTTGAGGCCGTCAGTGAAAACGCAGGGCTTAAAACCAGGCTTTTCAATCAGATCAATGAAAATAACCCGAACAAACCATGGTTTTTTACCAATACCTCTTCGGTTCCAATTGGCGGGCTGGATAAAGAGGCTGGACTTGATGGACGAATCCTAGGTTTCCATTTTTATAATCCACCCGCTGTGCAGAAATTGGTGGAACTGATTACCACACCCTCCAACAGCAACGGGATGAAAGAATTTGCCCTTCAGCTTGCGAAAAACATGCGAAAAGTCGTCGTACCCTCCAACGATATTGCCGGATTTATCGGCAACGGACACTTTATGCGCGATGCACTTTACGGTATTAACCAGGCAACGGTACTGTCCAGCGACATGCCTCTTCACGAAGCCATATATGCGATCAACAGGATCAGCCAGGATTATCTGATGCGGCCAATGGGCATTTTTCAGCTTATCGATTATGTGGGTGTGGACGTTGTCCGGTTTATTATGAATGTGATGAATCCCTACATGGCGGATGAAAACCTTCACAGCCCGCTGCTCGACCAATTGTTTGAAGTCGGCGTAAAGGGAGGCCAGTTTGCCGACGGCAGTCAAAAAGACGGCTTCCTGAAATACGAAAAAGGCAAACCCGTCGCGGTTTACAGTCCCGAAAAGGGAGCTTACATACCTGTCTCCGATTTTGCAAATTCTGTTGACACCTGGCTGGGTACTCTGCCCGAATCGGTCCTTTCATGGAAGAACCTTGTGAAAGCTCCAAATAAAGAGATGCTTGCCGCGAAAGCATTCAGCGACCTAAAAACCTTTCAGGAAAAAGGAGCTGCAATGGCTGTTCAATATGCCCGGCATTCCCGAGAAATAGGGATGAAGCTTGTAAGCGACGGCGTGGCAGTAACGGCAGAAGATGTGAATACGGTCTTGCTGACCGGATTTTTTCATGCCTACGGACCAATCAATGATTTTGTTGTATAGCTAAACGATAAACGGATGAAACCCAGTAAGAAGATATTTATGATTGCCGGTTACAATACCATTTCGATGGGAACCGGCCGCAAAGAATTTAATCCAAGAAAAGAGCGTCCCGGACTTGAACATTATATTAAAGAGGCAGGTGAGGGAACGATCAGGCAGATTGGGGGCGGCGAACACGTTGATGAGGGTGTTGTCGGGAATTTCATGGCTTCGCGATTCAACAAACAGGCGCATCTCGGCGCATTTCTGGGAATGATTGACCCGTCGCTCAGGCTGAAACCCGCTACCCGAGTTGAGGGAGCCTGTGCTTCAGGCGGACTGGCACTGGTCACCGGTATAAAGTCGGCTCTTGCCGGATCGGCAGAGGTCGTTCTCGCCCTTGGTGTAGAAGTACAGAATACGGTGAAAGCCATATACGGAGCCGACATCCTCGCCGGTGCCGGATGGTTTCAGCGGAGAAAGGAAGGACATGCCTATTTCTTCCCGGGACAGTTCAGCGACCGGGCCGGAGTTTATTTTGAGAAATACGGCAGGGATAAATCCCGCAAGGCTTTTGCCCGATGGTACCGTAATGCCGTTGAAAATGCCCGCCTCTGCCCTACCGCACAGGAATTTGAAAACAAAACCGCAGACCTGGAAGTCTTAGCGCTAACGGAACCCAATCCCAAAAGTTTTACCGACCATTTAAACGTATTCGACTGCTCAAAGGTATCCGACGGAGCTTCAGCCATCGCTATAGTAACAGAAGAAGGACTCAACCGCTGCGGAGTTGCATTGAAAGACGCCGTTGAAGTGGTTGGCATCGGTCATGCTACCGATGACCTGACAGCACTGCCTGCTGATCCAACACGCCTGGATACCGTTGCGCATGCCGTAAAAATTGCCCTGGAATCGGCAGGGATAACTGCAAGTGACCTGGCGACAGTTGAAACGCACGACTGTTTTACCATTGCCGGAATACTCGGGGTTGAGGCTATCGGCCTTGCTCCACAGGGAAAAGGTGCCGATTTTGTACTTGATGGACATACTGCCCGCGACGGGAAAATTCCGTTTAATACAACCGGTGGACTGATTGGCTGGGGACATCCGACCGGAGCCACCGGCGTTCACCAGGCTGTTACCATATGGGAACAGTTTACGGGTAAAGCCGGCGATGCCCAGATCAGCATACCGGCAGACAGGCCTTACGGCTTGACCATCAATATGGGGGGCGACGACCGTACCGTTGTGGCAATCGTTTATAAAAAGACTGTTTAACAGAAATTACTTAACCTGGTACGGTGCCTTTTAGCGCCGCGCTATTTTATTGAAAAGCCTGACAATGATAAACAACCCGCTGCTTGACAGCTACAAGTCCGAAATCCTTGAACTGAAAAACCGTATTGTGATGGCACCCCTGACCCGCCGGCGTGCAGGTGAAGGCCATGTGCCCGGTGAGATGAATGCCGTTTATTATGCCCAGCGCGCCGGTGCAGGTCTAATAATAGCAGAAGCCAGTCAGATTTCTCCGCAGGGAATCGGATATATGAATACCCCTGGAATTCATACAAATGAACAGGTCGAAGGCTGGAAAAAAGTTACAACTGCCGTGCATGAAAAAGGAGGACTAATTTTTCTTCAACTGTGGCATGTGGGTCGTGTTTCACATTCATTGCTTCAGCCGGACAATGCCTTGCCGGTATCGGCATCTGCCTTGTCGGGAGGCGATTACATCACTACGCCGGAAGGGAAGAAACCAATGGAAGTTGCACGCCCTCTCGGGCTTGATGAAATTCCCGGGATAGTAGACGATTACCGAAAAGCCGCCCGCAATGCCATATTTGCCGGATTCGACGGGGTGGAAATTCATGCCGCCAATTCCTACCTGCTTGACCAGTTTATGCATTCCTCCTCGAATACCAGGACAGATGCGTACGGAGGCAGCATCGAAAACCGTTGCCGGCTTACCCTGGAAGTGACCGATGCAATCTGTGAAGAAATCGGGAGTGAAAAAACCGGAATCAGACTATCACCCTCAAATATCCGTTATGGTATGGATGACCCCGATCCGGCCGGATTATTCAGTTACCTGATTTCAGCACTTGATAAACGGAATCTGGCGTATCTTCATCTGGTAGAACCCATGCTGCCGCTCGACGGGCATCCGCACATGATTCAGCATGTTGCAAAGCATTTCCGCATATACTATTCCGGAACGCTTATAACGGCGGGAAACTACACACCCGAAACGGCAAGGGTGGCTATAGAAGCCGGGCATGCCGATCTGGTCGCTTTTGGGCGTCTTTTTATCTCCAACCCCGACTTACCGGCTCGAATTGCTCTGAATGCACCTCTGAATGAGCCCGACAAGGATACGTTTTATACCCGCGGGCCGAAAGGTTACATCGATTACCAATTCCTGAATGAGGCGCATTCCGGCATATGATTCCGGAAACGCAGAAATAAGAACCGGATGTGCATTTACCTGAATACACATCCGGAATTAGTGTTGGGAAAAGGTTCCCGCATCAGAATACCAGGGTCATAATCGACCTTGGCAGGCTGGTTAAAGGTGCCGCTTTACCGTCAATCCAGAGATAATAATCGGTAGCCTTTTCAGTCTCATTCATTATAACTACTACTGTTGACCCGTCGGGATTTTTGAACGCGGTGCTGATAAGCTGGCTGCGGCTGGGAGAGGCAATGATGCGTCTGGCTCCGGGATGGATAAATTTTGAAAAGTGGCCGATGTAATAAAAAGAATTCGTGTAGATTACTTCGCCGGAGCCGGTAATCCCATGAACCGGAGCAAAGCAGAAGTTCCCGACATGATTGGGTCCTCCTGTTTCATCGAGCAGAATATTCCAGTCGGTCCATCCTACGGCTCCGTTGTTGAAATCGTGAATCATTGAGCGTCCGTATTCTTCGCCCAGCACCCAGGCCTGATATCGGGTAGCATCGAAACTCTCGGCACAGCCTTCGGTAAACAGCAGATGCTTGTCGGGATAAGCTTCCTGCACCCTGCGGATATTTTCAAACATCGGAACCCCGCCGCTCCAGTCTTCATACCAGTGGAAACCAATACCCCAGGCATATTTATCCACATCCGGGTCGCTGAAGTAGGTTGAGGCGCGTTGATATATCAGGTCGCGGTTGTGGTCCCACATTACAATTTTCTTATCCCCAAAACCGGCCTTGTGCATGGTTGGTCCCAGATTGTATTTCAGAAAATCGCGTTCCTCTTCCGCGGTAAAAATGCAGCTTTCCCATGTTTGTGTGGCCATGGGTTCATTCTGTATGGTGATGCCCCATACCGGTATACCTTCATGTTCGTAGCTCCGGATAAACTTAACAAAATAATCGGCCCAGCTCTGATAGAACTCTTTTTTCAGTTTGCCGCCACGAAGCATGTTGTTGTTATCCTTCATCCATGCCGGAGGACTCCAGGGACTGGCATAAAAAGTAACATCCCCGCCGGCTTCCTGCATTGCGGCTTTGATCATCGGGATCCGGTACTTTTTATCGTGGTCGATGGAGAAACTGTTTAGTTCCTTATCGTAATCCTTGACATAAGTATAGCTGTAGCTGGAGAAGTCGCAGCTGTGGATATTGGTGCGGATAAGCGAATATCCTATGCCCTCCTCGCGATTGAAGTACGCGCTCAGTATCTCCTTTTGCCTGCTTTCAGGAAGTTTGTAAAAGGTTTCAGCACTGGCATCGGTAATGGCTCCGCCTATACCGAGAAACGTCTGGAATGTCTTACCGGAATCAACAAAAACACAAATCTGGGTTTCGAGCGGCTGTCCGAAATCGGCAAACTCAGCGCTGCCCGTATTGGTTAGGCGCAAATCGGTATCCATTGCTGTGGTATATATGCTGACCTTCCCGGGCAAGTCTTTACCGGGCTGAGCCTGAACAACGGACAGGGCACTGAAAAATGACAGAATGGCGAAAATCACTTTCTTCATAACTAATGATTTGTATTGTGTTTGAATTGGAACAAGCCGGTTAGTGTAGTTGTTACACGAACTTGGCATAGACAAAGATAATTATTTGGCTGCAATAAATGTTACAGCCGGGGGAGATTATATTCGGCGCGACGGGTCACAAAAAAACCCGGAAAGCATCCGGGTTTTAAGGTTTTGAGGGAATGAAAGACTATTCCTCTTCTTTCTCCTGTTCTTCGTAAGCTTTGAGCAGTGCGGTCTGAACGTCTCCGGGAACCATTGCATACTCGGCAAACTTCAGTGAGTAGGTACCGCTTCCGCTGGTCAGCGAACTGAGGGCGGTTGAATAGCGGTTCATTTCTGCAAGGGGAACTTTAGCTCTTACGATCTGGTAGTTACCTTCACTGTCCATACCCATGATAATGGCTCGACGGCCCTGGAGGTCAGTCATGATGTCGCCCATGCGATCGCCGGGAACCATAACTTCAACATCGTAAATAGGTTCGAGGATCTTGGGACCTGCATTTTTAAATGCTTCCTTGAAAGCAGTACGACCGGCAAGTTTAAATGCAAGTTCGTTGGAGTCAACCGGGTGCATTTTACCATCGTAAATATTCACAACAATGTCGCGTGCATAGGATCCGGTGAGCGGACCTTCTTCGATCTTCTCCATGATACCTTTGAGAATGGCCGGCATAAATCTGGCATCGATAGAACCACCAACAATACAGTTGTTGAAAACCAGTTTACCGCCCCATGAAAGGTTGTGTTCTTCGGTACCGCGAATGGGGAATTCCGACTGAGGGGTCATACCTTCCGACCAGGGCTGAATGAGCATATGAACTTCACCGAACTGTCCGGAACCACCCGATTGCTTTTTATGACGGTACATTGCCTTTGCGGGTTTGGTAATGGTTTCACGGTAAGGAATCCTGGGAGCGTAATACTCGATGGGAATTTTTTCGATGTTTTCGAGGTGCCATTTTGCGATGTTGAGGTGAAGTTCACCCTGACCTCGCATAATGATCTGTTTCAATTCCTTGGAATACTCAATCGAGATGGTGGGATCTACCTTCTGAAGTTCGGTAAGTGCAGCACCCAGTTTTTCATCGTCCGAAGTATTTTTTGCTTTGACAGCCATGGTAATTTTCGGAGCCGGGAATTCGATGGGCACAATAACATCGCCGCTGTTCTTCACACTGTTAAGCGTTTGATTTGTGCGGGCATTCTTTAGTTTAATGGTAGCTGCGATATCACCGGCAACAACTTTTTCAAGCTTCTCGCGTTTTTTCCCGGCAACGGCAAACAACTGAGAGATGCGCTCTTTGGAAGAGTTTACTCCGTTTACCATATCCATAGCTTCGGTAATTTCACCGGCATAGACTTTAAAGAATGAAATTTCGCCCAGGTGTTCCTCGATCGAAGTCTTGAAAATGAGTGCGGAGGCAGGTTCTGCGGCATTGCATTTCAACTCTTTTCCGTCCTTAGTGCTTCGGCCATCCACTTCGTTTGGGGCAGGGATATAATTGATAACGAAATCAAGCATTCCGTCGATACCAAAATTTGGCTTTGCTCCAACACACAATACCGGGAAGAGTCCTCTTTTAACGATACCGAGTTTGAGTCCTTTTTTCAGTTCCTCGGGAGTAAGGGTTCCGTTTTCGAAGAACGATTCCATAAGTGCTTCATCGTTCTCAGCGGCCGCTTCGACCAGGCTGTTGAGAATTTCTTCGGCTTTCTCTTTCTGATCGGCAGGGATATCGAGAACCTCTGCTTTCCCTCCGCCGGAAGGATACTTAAGCATCTTCTGCTGCAGAACATCAACGATGGAATCAAAGCTATGGCCTTCATTAACAGGATACTGCACGGGAACAACGTTTGCTCCGAACTGGGTTTTCAGCTGACGCAGGCTTTCTTCAAAACTTGATTTCTCATGCTCGAGATGATTGATCAGAAAAACAACAGGAGCATTGGCTGCTTTAGCCTGACGCCACTGTACTTCTGTCCCTACTTCAACACCATTCTGGCCGTTAATCATCATAAAGGCTGCTTCCGTCACATTCAGTCCGGCTACCACTTCTCCTACGAAATCATCAAAACCCGGGGTATCGATCAGGTTAATTTTATGCCCTTTGAATTCAGCATAAAGAACGGTTCCGGATACGGAATTCTGACGCTCAAGCTCTATTTCCCTGTAATCCGATACGGTATTTTTATCTTCGATTGAACCGCGCCTGTTGATGACGCCACACTCAAACAAAATGGATTCCGACAGCGTGGTTTTACCCGTTTTAGCGCCCCCGATGAGGACAATATTTCGTAATTCGCTTGTTTTGTAAACCTTCATGTTTTTAGCAAGTTATGATGATTAATCAATTCTGGAAAGGCGACAAAGTTATAAAAATCTGTAATATAAAAAATGGGCGAGAAAAAAACAGCATGCCGGGAACTGATTTTCATACTAAAAACATGCAATCAGACCACGAATACCCTGTGCGATTCAGAGAAAGCCGGGCTTATCAGTCGAGGCTGATATCGAACTGAACCATATCCGAGAACTGTCGTATCCGTTCGTTCAGTTCCGTCATGTCAAGATTCTGAAGACCAACGGTTCCAAACTTCTCAACGGTAAACGAGGCCATGGCCGAACCAAAGATAATGGCACGTTTCATATTCTCAAAGGTTACATCGCCCGAGCAGGCAAGATATCCGATAAACCCGCCGGCAAAGGTATCGCCGGCACCGGTGGGATCAAACACCTCTTCCAGCGGCAGGGCGGGTGCGAAAAAGACGTTGTCTTTATTAAAAAGCAATGCTCCGTGTTCGCCTTTCTTGATAACGAGGAACCGGGGACCCATACTAATGATTTTGCGTGCAGCCCTGACGAGGGAATATTCTCCCGAAAGCTGGCGGGCTTCTTCATCGTTGATTGTCAAAACATCCACCATGGAGATTACATCCAGTAAGTCGTCCCAGGCGGTATTCATCCAGAAATTCATGGTATCCATTACGATAAGCCTGGGCCTTACGGGAAATTGCCGGATTACGTGCCGCTGGATGGCAGGGGTGAGATTCCCCAGCATAAGAAACTCACAATTCTTGTACGATTCGGGCAACTCCGGATTAAAATCGGCCAGAACATTCAATTCTGTAACCAGGGTGTCGCGTGTATTCATGTCGTTGTGGTAACGCCCCGACCAGAAAAAAGTCTTTCCATTGTTAACTACTTTTATTCCGGAAGTGTCAACTCCATTCTTATTCAACAGACTCAGATATGCCGCAGGAAAATCTCCGCCAATAACAGAAACGATTTTTGCATCTACATTAAGCTTTCCGGCAGCAAGACCAATATAGGTTGCTGCCCCTCCCAAAATTTTATCGGCTTTCCCGAAAGGGGTTTCAATGGAATCAAAGGCAACTGTGCCAACAACAACAAGACTCATGGTTAGAATTTATAAAGTGTAATGTTCAGATAATTAGTGGCTAACCCGGCTACAGCTCAAGAAATCCGCTTGTTGCGGATCTGCATTTATTTATAACGAAAATGTGGTTTTCAGGAAGTCCTCCAATTTCAGGAGGTCAGCAGTAAATCGCCGGATACCATCGGCCAGTTTATCGGTTGCCATGGCATCTTCATTCATCAGCCAGCGGAAAGAAGCTTCATCTGCATGAATTTTAATCGTATCCATGTCTGCAGCCCTTTCCGGATCAAGCATACGAACAACCGTTTCATCCGACAACTCCAGTTCTTTCAGCAGCGATGGGGCAACCGTAAGGAGATCACATCCCGCAAGGGCAATAATCTCATCTTTATTTCTGAAGCTCGCGCCCATAACCTCGGTAGTGTACCCGAATTTCTTGTAGTAGTTGAAAATCCCGGTTACGGAAACCACTCCGGGATCTTCAGCCGGCACGGACGAATTGAAATTCTTTTCCTTTTTGTACCAGTCAAGAATACGTCCAACAAACGGTGAAATCAGCGTAACACCGGCTTCAGCGCAGGCAATGGCCTGTATTTCAGAAAACAGCAATGTAAGATTGCAATGAATGCCTTCCTTTTCGAGTACTTCAGCAGCACGTATTCCTTCCCATGTAGCAGCCACTTTAATAAGGATTCGTTCCCTGCCGATTCCTGCAGCTTCGTAAAGGCGAATAAGCGTACGGGCTTTGGCGATGGTACCTGCCACATCAAACGAAAGTCGGGCATCAACTTCGGTACTTACCCTTCCGGGGACAATTTTCAGGATTTCAAGTCCAAAGTTTACCGCAACCCGGTCGAGACAAAGCGACATACGCTCCGTGGGATCTGAACTCAGCGCTCTGGCCTCTTTAGCTGCCTTTGCCGCAAGATGGCGGTATTTCTCTTCTTTGGCTGAAGCATAAATCAGGGACGGATTGGTGGTTGCGTCAACGGGGCGGTAAGCTTCGATCGATTCAAAATCGCCTGTGTCGGCAACAACACGTGTAAATTGCTTTAATTGCTCAAGTGCATTCATTGCAGTATTTTCTTTAGATCCAGATATTGCATGTGTAAACAGTGCTGTATTATCAAGCTATTAACCCATCCAGGCCTTGATTTCTTCAAGTTTAAGGGCAGGTATTTCAAGCTTCATTTTCTTTCGCAGCCCGCCCAGATCGTTCAGCAGTTTGTTTGGATTTGCCTCCCTGAGGCCTGCAAGGGTTTTAAACCCGTATTTGCGAAGAACCGGAACCCATTCTTCGGGAACCCCTGCATCCATAAAGGTCTGATCGGAATCGCCGGCAGGTACGGCAGGCTTTTCGGGTCGCATCTGTGGGAAGAAAAGAACATCCTGAATGGAAGGCTGGTTGGTGAGAAACATAGTCAGCCTGTCGATACCGATTCCCATTCCAGAGCAGGTAGGCATTCCGTATTCGAGTGCACGTACAAAGTCCATATCGATAAACATAGCTTCGTCGTCGCCTTTCTGCGAAAGCCGGAGCTGATCCTGAAAACGGCCCAGCTGGTCGATGGGGTCGTTAAGCTCGGAATAAGCATTGCAAAGCTCCTTGCCGTTCACAAACAACTCAAAGCGTTCGGTAAGCTCGGGGTTGCTGCGGTGGCGCTTGCAAAGGGGCGACATTTCGATGGGATAGTCCATAATAAACGTTGGCTGAATCAGATGCTCCTCGCACTTCTCTCCGAAAATCGCATCGATAAGCTTGCCTTTGCCCATGGCTCCGGTGGTTTCAATGCCTAAGTCCCTGCATACAGCCCTCAGTTCGTCTTCCGTCTTTCCTGAAATATCAATGCCGGCGTATTCCTTTATGGCATCCGTCATGGTCAGTCGCCTGAAAGGACGGCCAAAGTTGATGATACGGTCGCCGAGTTCAACTTCGGATTTACCGTGCAGAGCCTGAGCAACGTTAACCAGCATTTCCTCGGTGAAATCCATCATCCAGAGGTAATCCTTGTATGCAACGTAAATTTCCAGAACGGTAAACTCCGGGTTATGGGTGCGATCCATACCTTCGTTACGGAAGTCTTTTGCAAATTCATATACGCCGTCGAATCCCCCGACAATGAGCTTTTTGAGGTAAAGCTCATTTGCTATACGCAGATAAAGAGGCATATCGAGTGCGTTGTGGTGGGTGATAAACGGACGTGCTGCCGCTCCTCCGGGGATGGGCTGAAGTATGGGCGTTTCCACTTCCAGATAACCGCGCTGGTTGAAGAACGACCGCATGGTATTTATAATCTGGCTGCGCTTGACAAAAATATCGCGCACCTCAGGATTTACGATCAAATCGACGTAGCGCTGACGATAACGGGCTTCCGGATCGCTGAACGCATCAAAAACCTGATCATCCTTTTCCTTGACAACGGGTAAGACCCGCAGCGATTTACTCAGAAGTTTGAGTGATTTAACATGAATGGATATTTCTCCCATCTGCGTTATAAACACAAAACCGGTAACACCAATGATATCGCCTATGTCGAGCAGGCGTTTAAACACAGTGTTGTACAACGTTTTATCCTCTCCCGGACAAATTTCATCGCGTTTTATGTATAACTGTATCCTGCCGGAAGCGTCCTGCAGGTCGACAAAAGACGCCGCACCCATTATTCTGCGGGTCATAATCCGGCCAGCAATGCTGATTTCCCGATACAATGAATGATTGTCAGGAAAATTTTGGTGAATTTCGGCAGTAGAAATCGTTACATCAAAGGCTTCGGCGGGGTATGGATTGATTCCAAGATTCTGGAGTTCCTTAAGTGATTCTCTTCGTATTGCTTCCTGTTCGCTGAGATCCTGATACATACAAAAATTTTTTGCAAAGATAGCACTTTTTAAAGTCTCAAAATCCCGCTGAATTTCCGGATTATAAAGGAATTGTTTTGGACCTGTTACCAACTGCTTGATGTAATTATCTGACCATCATCAGCTTCTGTTGTGGAGTTTAGGATTATCGCCTTGCCGGGATGGAATTCTGAAGCACCCATCCGGGAAACAAGAAAATAATTGCATTTCTGTCGGGCAGGATTATCTTATTGGAACTGCATCCCGTAAAGAGCAGCAATTTTTTGAACAAGGGCGATGGCCAGTTTGCGGTTCGACTCGTGGGTCCACCCGGCGATATGTGGCGACAACAGGACCTTTTCGCATTCAATAAGCCGTTTGAAACCGGGAGGCAGATCTTCCGCATTCAGGTTCTCGAAGGACAAGCTCTCGTATTCAAGCACATCAAGGGCAGCTCCGGCCACGGATCCGGTATCTATGGCATCCAGCAGATCGGCAGTCTTCACGCATTGTCCCCTGGCTGTGTTGACTAAGATGATCGGTTTTTCAAACGACTGCAGGTAGGTTTTGTCAACCAGGTGATGCGTTTCTGCAGTCAGAGGCACATGAAGGCTGAGGACATCGGTTTCCCGGAAGATGGCATCCATTTGCACTTCGTGTACAAATTGATTTCCAAATCCCGAAAGGTATTTATCGTAAGCTATTATCCGTACTCCGAATCCGATGAGCTTTTCGGCAAACGCGCTGCCCATATTTCCGTAGCCGATAATTCCGATGGTCTTGCCCTGTATTTCGGTACCTCTGTTTGCTTCGCGTATCCATATGCCGTTACGGACCTGGCGGTTGACCCTGCATAGGTGGTTATTGAGTGCCAGCAACATACCAATGGCATGTTCGCCAACGGCATCCCGGTTGCCTTCCGGGGCATTCAGGCATCGTATCCCCCTGGATTCGGCATAGGGAACATCGATATTTTCCATTCCGGCTCCTACCCTGCCTATAAACTTCAGCCTGTGAGCTTTCTCCAGAACCCGGCGATCGAGTTTAATTTTGCTCCGGATGACGATTCCGTCGAAATCACCAATTACCGAAAGAATGGCCTGCCGGTCGTTACCGTGGTAATGCGTACATTCAAATCCCATTTTTTCAAGCTCTTCCGCAAGTGAAGGGTGAGCCGTATCCAAAAATAAAACACGCTTTTCCATAAGAAAACTCCTTGGTTGCAAAGGTACAGTCTGAATTGAACCGGCAAAATGCAGCTGAAAAAAAAGATCGGGTTGACGGACAATTATTTGTTCCGTGCACCGGGATAAAACATCAGCAGGAAAGCAATTCACTGAACTTCAAGTAATATACAGCACATGCTCATCAAATTAACCGTTCGATTTTTACCGATAATCAATAAAGAATCCGGGGAATATCGTACTTTTGGCCGCAAATAATCCATCATCCGCCGCAGTTGCGATGATTGAAAAGTAACGAAGCCACCGTTGAATTAATACCGCATGTGGAAATACCTTGTCCGATTCATTCTGCGTAACCGTCTTGGCAACCTGATCGCCATAATACTGATCACTGCCTTTATGGGATATAAAGCTCTTGACGTGCACCTTTCTTACGAAATGGCGCAAATGCTGCCTTCTACCGATACAGCCATGATTGTTTACAGCGATTTCCGGGAGACGTTTGGTCAGGACGGGTCTGTGCTTTTTATCGGAGTGAAAGACGAATCGTTATTCAATCTTGATGAGTTCAACGACTGGTACGACCTTACCGAAAACCTGAGGGAAGTCGACGGTGTGGAGGAAGTGCTTTCGATTGCCAAACTTTATACGCTCGAAAAAAACGAAAGTTCCCGGAAATTCGACTTTAAACCGGTCATCGGCCGAAAGCCGCAAACCCAGGCAGAGCTGGATAGCATAAAAAAAATAATTTTCGATCTCCCCTTCTACGATGGACTTGTTCTGAATAAAGAGAGCAACGCCACCCTTATGATGCTCACCCTTGACAAAGAGAAGGTAAATAATAAAAGCCGGATCAGCCTTGTAAGGGATATTGAAATTGAAGTTGAGAAATTCAGCGGAAAGCACGATGTGGAGGTTCACTTTTCAGGGATGCCATACATCCGCACCAAAACCATGAAAATGGTACAGCAGGAATTGCTGATGTTTACCCTGCTGTCACTGCTGATTGCATCCATCGTACTGTTTATCTTTTTCCGGTCGTTCAAGGCAGTTTTATTTCCGTTGATGATAGTTACCATAAGCGTAATCTGGGCAATGGGAATCATAGGACTGCTCGGATATGAAATTACCATCCTTACGGGCATCATTCCTCCCCTGCTTATTATCATAGGCGTTGAAAACTGCATTTTTCTTCTCAACAAGTACCATCACGAATTCAGGGAGCACGGCAATAAGGTTAAAGCTCTTTCAAGAGTGGTAGTGCGTACCGGTAACGCGACGTTTCTCACCAATCTTACCACTGCAACCGGTTTTGCCTCTTTCATCATCACCGGCAACAGCCTGCTGGTCGAATTTGGGATTGTTGCAGCCATAAACATCATGGTTGTGTTCGTGCTGTCAATTTTCCTGATTCCCATTCTCTACAGTTACCTCGATCCTCCGCAGTTAAGGCATATAAAACATCTCG
Organism: Bacteroidales bacterium; assembly: GCA_022837485.1. GTDB lineage: Bacteria > Bacteroidota > Bacteroidia > Bacteroidales > Lentimicrobiaceae > Lentimicrobium. Next base: position 5,495 of record JALHHH010000006.1, on the reverse strand, counting down.
ACAACAAGTTCACCACCGGCCTGATCGACAAAGTAGCCGGGCTTGTTGAAAATCACCGCAAGACCATTTATATTTCAGCTATCGTTATACTTGGTTTCGGGCTTGTCGGCATCAATTTGCTGAAGACCACCGGCAATGTTGTGGACGATGTACCGCATCGTCACCCGATGTATCAGGATCTTCTGTTTTTTGAAAAAGAATTTAAAGGAATCCTGCCGTTTGAGATCACCATCGATACGCGCAAGCCGAGAGGCGTTATGCAGATGTCGACGATTCAGAAGATAAGTGAGTTGCAGGACACTCTTGCCCGGTATCCCGAGTTCTCGAAACCGCTCTCGGTGGCTGAGCTGGTAAAGTATTCTAAACAGGCATTCTACAACGGGAATCCTGAAATGTACGGAATCCCCAACAGCCAGGAGCGGAATTTTATCATGCAGTATCTGCCTTCAATGCAGTCCGGTAAGCGCACTATTCTCAATTCCTTTGTGGATACCACTCTGAGCCGAACACGCATCAGCGTGCAGATGGCGAATATTGGAACCCACGACATTCAGCGGATTAAGGATGAGCTGAAACCAGATATAGATTCCATTTTCGATCCCGGTAAGTATTCGGTTGAACTTACAGGTACAAGCCTGGTATTTTTAAAAGGGACAACATACCTTGTCAATAACCTGATGACCAGCCTTATCATGGCGGTCATACTTATCAGTATTCTAATGGGCCTTATGTTCTCATCGTTTAAGATGGTAGCTGTTTCCATGGTGCCGAATTTGCTTCCCCAGATAATGACAGCTGCGCTGATGGGTTACTTCAACATACCTATAAAACCATCCACCATCCTGATTTTCAGCATTGCCCTGGGAATATCGGTCGATAATGCCATACATTTTCTATCGAGATACCGCCTGGCGCTGAAGCATAACAACTGGGATATCCGCATTTCCGTCTTTTCCGCTCTCAGGGAAACCGGTTTCAGCATGATCTATTCATCCATAGTGCTGTTTCTTGGGTTTGGAATATTTACACTCTCATCGTTTGGCGGCACCCAATCGGTTGGGTTCCTGATTTCGTTTACCCTGATCGTTGCCCTTTTTTCAAATCTGATGTTACTTCCCTCGCTTCTGCTTTCGCTCGATAAATGGATAACCACACCAAAATTTGAAGAGCCACTGATCGAGATATTTGAGGAGAATGAGGAAAGTGAGTTTAATGGAGATGAACAGTCTGAAAGCGATGAGGTTGAAAGACCGGAACTGAAAATATAGGACGGAAATCTGTTAATAAAGCAGCCCGTCAATTCAAGGATTTTGAAAGACAACAGCATTACATTAACACATAGATATAAAGTATAAAACCGGATGAAAGGAATCATACTTGCCGGCGGATCCGGCACCCGTTTGCACCCTCTTACACTGGCTGTAAGCAAGCAGCTTATGCCGGTTTACGATAAACCGATGATATACTACCCTCTGTCGGTACTGATGATGGCCGGCATTAATGAAATTCTCATTATTTCCACTCCGTACGATCTGCCAAATTTTGAGAAGCTTCTCGGCGACGGTAAATCGCTTGGATGCCGTTTCAGCTATGCAGTGCAGCATGTACCCAACGGACTGGCACAGGCATTCGTTATAGGTGCTCCTTTTATCGGCAAGGACGATGCTGCGTTAATCCTGGGCGACAATATCTTTTACAGTTCGGGCCTTCAAACTTTGCTTGGCGAATGCAGAAAGCCCGATGGAGGCATTGTTTTCGCCTATCATGTTGCCGATCCTGAGCGGTATGGTGTTGTAGAATTTGATACTGCCGGCAAGGCCATCTCGATAGAAGAAAAGCCAAAACAACCCAAAAGCAATTATGCCGTTCCCGGCCTCTATTTTTACGATAACAGCGTGGTGGAAGTTGCACGGGACATCCAGCCGAGTGTCCGGGGTGAGTATGAAATTACAGATGTAAACCGCTGGTACCTTGAAAGAGGAAAATTAAAGGTGAAAACCATGAGCCGCGGTACTGCCTGGCTTGATACCGGAACGTTCAGCTCGCTGCTCCAGGCTTCGCAATTTGTTGAAGTAATTGAAAACCGTCAGGGTCTGAAAATCGGTTGCATTGAAGAGATTGCCTATCGAATGGGCTTTATCAACCGGGAACAGCTGCATACCCTTGCTCAGCCCCTGCGGAAGAGTGGCTACGGCGACTACCTGATGCATATACCCTGAACATTATAAACACAGCCATGCAAAGTTATTCAGTAGAGCATCTGCAGCAAATGGTCTCCAATGCCATTGCTTTACTTCCGGTTTACAAAGAACCCTCCGGTTTGTATGAACCGATAAGCTACACCATGAATCAGGGAGGCAAGCGTTTAAGACCCCTGCTGACGCTTGTTGCCGCGCAGATGTTCGGAGGCAATCCGGAACGTGCTCTGCCGGCTGCAACGGCTATAGAGATCTTTCACAACTTTACACTGCTGCACGACGATATCATCGATCAGGCACCCCTGCGTAGAGGTGCTGAAACAGTTTACAAAAAATGGAACATCAACACGGCTATCCTCTCCGGAGACACTATGTTTGCCATAGCATACGGACAGCTTTCGGCCTCAGATCCCGAACTGCTTCCGGGACTCATGGATGTTTTCACACGTACTGCCATTGAAGTATGCGAAGGACAACAATACGACATCGACTTCGAAACTACTGAATCCGTCAGTCTTGAGGAGTATATAACGATGATTCGTCTGAAAACTGCAGTACTGCTTGCAGCAAGTCTGAAAATAGGGGCAATTATCGGCGGTGCTTCCACTGAAGAAGCCGGGCACATTTACGCATTCGGCGAAAATATTGGTATAGCATTCCAGCTTCAGGATGATTACCTGGATGCTTTCGGCGATGAACGCACCTTTGGTAAGAAAACCGGTGGCGATATCGTGGTAAACAAAAAAACCTATTTATACCTGAAAGCACTTCAAAATGCATCGGAAGCCGGCAAGCACGAACTTCAGGCAATCTACTCGGGCAGTATTAGCGATCCCGCAGAAAAAGTTGGCAGAGTACTTGATATTTTCGTTCGGAACGGAGTTCAGGAAAGTACAAGGGACATAATTGCCTCCTATTACAATAAGGGCATGGAAAGTCTGAAAAAGATCAGACTTAAACCGGAAGCGCTGGAACCGCTGATGAAGCTTATTTCCGGAATGCTTGACCGCAAATTCTGAGATATCAGCTGTCCTGTCCCTTAATTTCTTCGAGTTCGAAATGAAGTTTTTCCCAGCTATCCATTTCTGAGGTTAGTTCGCTGCGCAGCAATTCATATTTTTTAAATACGGAGCCATCGGAAAGAGAATCGGTGTGTAACCCCGGATTTGAAAGCATCCCGTCAATTTCGGCAATTTGAGCTTCCAGGCGATTGATGTTCTCTTCAACTTTTTCAATCTTTGAACTAAGCTTGCGAATCTCCTTTTCGAGCATCCGCTTTTTCTCATACGAAGCTTTGTTAGCCGAAACCGTCTGCGATACGCCATCCTGCATGGCACTTCTGCCTGCGCCGCTCAGTTCGTCAAGGGTGGCTATCCGTCGCTTATCAAGAAAATCATAGATGTCGCCTATGTGCTGTTTTACCATTCCCTCGCGAAATTCAAAGATCTTACTCGTTAGTCCCTGCAGAAAATCACGATCGTGGGATAAATGGTTGGTCGGCTCATCAAGAATCAAAAGATTTACCGGCGAAAGTAGCAAACGTGCGAGGGCTAGTCTTGACTTCTCACCTCCTGAAAGCACTTTCACCTTTTTCTCTGTATCTTCACCCGAAAACAGAAAGCTGCCGAGGATATTTCTGACTTTTGTTCGGATTTCACCCACGGCAACCTCATCGATGGTTTCAAAAACTGTCCTTTCGGGATCGAGCAGATCAGCCTGATTCTGTGCATAATACCCAAGCCGAACGTTGTGTCCGAGCCTGCACACACCATCGTGACTAAGATTCTCGGCAAGAATTTTTGCCAAAGTTGTCTTTCCTTCACCGTTCCGGCCTACAAGAGCAACAAAATCGTTGCGCTCTATTGCAAAATTCACATTGCTGAATACCCGGTAATCTCCGTAAAATTTAGCAAGGTTTTCAGCTTCAACAACTATTTTACCCGACGGCGGAGCCGGCGGAAAGCGGAAGTGAATGGTACTCTTATCGATTTCATCAATTTCTACCCGATCTATTTTCTCCAGCATTTTCATTTTCGACTGTACCTGTCTGGCTTTGGTAGATTTATATCTGAACCGTTCAATAAAACGTTCAATGTCGGCCAGCTGTCGCTGCTGATTGGTAAATGCAGCCATCTGTTGCTCGCGCAGACTTTCGCGCTGCTCCACATATCCGGTATACGAGGTACGGAAGTCGTAAATACGACCGTTTGAAATTTCGATGGTACGGTTGGTTACATTATCAAGGAAGGCCCGGTCGTGCGATACAACCATTACGGCACCCGGGAATGATTTTAAATATTCTTCGAGCCATTGTATCGACTCTATATCAAGGTGATTGGTCGGCTCATCAAGTAATAGTAGCCCCGGCTTGCGCAACAGCAGTTTTGCGAGTTCAACGCGCATACGCCACCCTCCGCTGAATTCCGACAACAGACGGGCGAAGTCGGTTGTCCGGAATCCGAGACCCAGAAGGATTTTTTCCGTTTCGCCTTCCATCTCATTACCACCAAGCATCCGGTATCGCTCTTCTATTTCGTGGTGGCGATTTATAAGCTGAAGGTAAGCTTCGGAATGAAAGTCGGTACGTTCGGATATCTCCAGACTAAGCTTGTCGGCTTCGGCTTTTAGCGCCAGTACAGGGGTAAAAGCTCTTATCGCCTCCTCAAAAACAGTTCCGGGACCCGTGGTCACAATCTCCTGCGGAAGGTAACCAATCTCAAGTCCGTTTGGTTTTGAAATGCTCCCCCCTTCGGGCTCCTGCTCCCCGGTAATGATCCTGAGCAGCGTAGTTTTTCCGGCTCCGTTTTTACCTACCAGTCCGACCCGATCCCTCTCGCTAATCAGAAATGAAACACTATCAAATAGATAACGCCCTGTAAAATAAACCGATAAGTTATAAACTGATAGCATTCCGGTGAAATTAATGGTGTGCAAATTTACCTAAATATGCCAACGTGACCTAATAAGAGTTTGGCACCACATAGGCGTTTATAATGCCCGGCATTTATGAACGGTAGTCAGGAACAAATCGGGAAGAAATATTTGACATCATTAAAAGAAAAGGGGGCCGGCCGGCCCCCTTTTCAGCAGCACATTAAAGTGTGCTTCAGATCGATTTAACGATTATTTGGTAACCACAACTTTCTTAGCGATGCTTTCGCCTTCCCTGGTTACAAATTTAACCAGATAAGCGCCGGCTTCGTAGTTGCGTACGTTCAGCGTAAGCGTCTGAGCGCCGTTTACATTGTTTTCGTAAACAACCTGACCGAGGTAGTTGTATACAACAACCTGGCTGAT
>JALHHH010000083.1 GCA_022837485.1 Bacteroidales bacterium | reverse complement strand
GGACTGGAAGAGAAAGATAAAATAGAGATGGTAAAACTCAGTCAGTATGCAAAAGCTCCTGAAAAACCGGTTAAGAAACGGGCAAAGGACAAGATTGCCGTTGTATATGCCGTGGGCAGTATAGGCGGAGGCGAGGGTAACGACGAAACCATTGGTTCGGAGCGTATATCCAGGGCTATTCGCAAAGCTGCAGCCGACAGTTCGGTAAAAGCCATCGTATTCCGCATCAATTCACCCGGAGGTTCTGCACTGGCATCGGAAGTAATATTACGTGAAATCAAACTGGCCCGGGAAGTAAAACCGGTTGTTGCAAGCATGGGCGACTATGCAGCTTCGGGAGGTTACTACATAGCGTGTGCAGCCGACACCATCATCGCCAATCCCACCACACTTACGGGATCGATCGGTGTATTCGGGGTTATTCCCGATTTCAGTAAATTCTTCAGCAACAAGTTGGGCATCACATTCGACAGGGTGAAAACCAACAAGCACTCCGATTACATTTCGGTAACCCGACCGCTTACGCCTTACGAGGAAAAGGTAATTACCAACGATGTGGAACGCATTTACGAGGTGTTTGTCGGACACGTTTCGGAAGGCCGTTCAATGCAGACGGCAGAGGTCGACAGCATCGGACAGGGACGCGTATGGAGCGGAGTTGACGGTTTGCGCATCGGATTGGTTGACAACACCGGAGGCCTTAACGAAGCCATTGCCGTTGCCGCTTCCATGGCAAACCTTACCGATTACCGCATCACATCCCTGCCTGCTCAAAAAGATCCTATAACGCAACTGATTGATGATCTTTCAGGCAAACCATCAGAGACCAGGCTGATGAAAGAGCTTGGTGCACTCTATCCTCTTGTGAAAGAGCTCAGACAAATTTCAGGCATGGAAGGAATTCAGGCACGACTGCCCTTTATCATGAACATGTATTAGACAAAACAAGATAAAAGCTCCGTACCGGCTTAAATACCCGGTACGGAGCTTTTTCATTTCACTGCTTCATGTACCTTTGTCCCGAAAACCACTTGCATGAAAGCCGATATTATACAGGAAGAAAAGAAGAGTTGCCGAAGGCAGGTTTCTGCTATGAAGGCAGCCATGAGCGATGAAAGCCGGATGGAAGCTTCTGTGCGGATTATGCACCGGATTGAAACACTTCCGCAATTCTGCACCGCCGAAATTATACTGGCATACTGGTCGTTTGGCGGAGAAGTTCACACACACGACCTGATTAGAAAATGGGCGGGCAGCAAACGGATAATGCTGCCATCGGTAAACGGCGACGAGATGGTAATAAAACAATACGAGGGAGAGCGCAGGATGACAGCCGGAGATCTTTACGGAATTCCTGAGCCCGAGGGTACTGTATTCACCGCACTTGAGAAAATCGATCTGATCGTTGTTCCGGGGATTGCGTTCGACCGCAACAGAAACCGAATGGGCCGGGGAAAAGCTTACTACGATCGCTTCTTAACCGGAACAAATGCCCATAAAGCCGGAATATGTTTCAATTTCCAGCTGTTCGACCGTATCCCGGCCGACAGCAATGACGTTAGAATGGATATGGTGATTACCGAAAGCGAATTAATAGGAGTGTAACCATTTCCGCCGCATCTCAAATTTCACCGAGTCGGGAGCTGATGACATGTAATTGTAAAGCGCATTCTCCCAGTCACCATACATTGCGTTTGGCAGTACGATAAATTTTTGACCGAACATTGCCGACATGCGGTCCACGGCCTGTAAACGAGGTTTAACGCCCAGCCCCTCAAAATCTTCTGCAAAATCGTTAAGGTTGTCACCGAAAAGCAGGGAAATGTGGTATTTCTTCTGAAGCTCCTGCCTTCTCCCCTCTTTACTTGCTTCGTCTGTACGACAAATAACGTGTTCAGCATCTGCCTGTGGAAAACCAAATGCGGCGAGGTTCTTTACGGTAACATCCTTCAGGTATTCTTTCCGGTTGGTGACATAAAAAATGCTTACGCCGTTGGCTCGTGCATGCTTCAGAAACTCAATAGCACCTGGCAGGGGTTCGGCAATAGCACGCTGGCACCAGTCGTCCCAGTTATATGGATATGAAGTACTTTCGAGAACCGATTTTGCCTGGAACGGACTGTTATCGAGAACGGTTTCATCGACATCCAGGATTATAATCCTGTGCTTATCCACCGATTTATCGGCCAGATCGGCTTCGAGCATCAGTTTTCCAAGATTGAATGCCTGGTAGCACAGGGCACGGTATTCGGCAGCGGTTTGCTGATAAAGCGTGGCCATGACCATGTGTTCGTTCACGATCATCTTTCGGAAGGCAGAGTCGTTAACAACGATGGTTTGCTTTGCTGCAGACGTTTGATGACGGTGAGTGTCGTCTTCTGCCGGTTTGGGTTTGCAGTATGCCAGAGTCAAAAGGGCGATAAAAGAGAGCCAGAGGATAACAGAGTGTTTCATAATAATAAAAATTGAGCCGGGAGAAATCCCGGCTCAAAATTAAGGTGTACGGATGACTCTTCAAATTATTTCTTTGAGAAGTCCATATCGGCCATACGTCTGTAGCTGTAGTAGCGCCATTTGGCGTTTTCTTCAGCGGCAGCAAAAAGCTCAGTGGCTTCTTTCGGGAACGATTTTTTGAGTGAAGTATAGCGTACTTCTGAATCGAGGAAACCCTGGAACTTTCCGAAATCGGGTTCTTTGGAGTCGAGCTGGAAGGGATTCTTTCCTTCATCTTCGAGCATTGGGTTGTAGCGGTAAAGCGACCAGTAACCGGCTTCAACGGCATGTTCCTGCTGTTCCTGAGCTTTGCCCATACCATTGCGCAGACCGTGGTTGATACACGGTGAGTAAGCAATGATAAGCGAAGGTCCGGGATAGGCTTCTGCTTCACGCAGGGCTTTCAGGTACTGAGTTTGGTTCGCACCCATGGCAACCTGTGCTACGTAAACGAATCCATAGCTCATGGCCATCATACCCAGGTCTTTTTTGCGAACCTTTTTACCGCTGGCTGCAAATTTGGCTACGGCTCCTACCGGAGTGGATTTTGAAGCTTGTCCACCAGTATTGGAATAAACCTCGGTATCGAGAACCAGGATGTTCACGTCTTCGCCGGAAGCAATCACGTGATCGAGACCGCCAAAACCGATGTCGTAAGCCCAGCCGTCGCCGCCGAACATCCAGATGGATTTCTTCACAAAATACTGTTTCAGCTGAACGAGTTCTTTTGCTATATCGGATGTTTCATTTTCGAGAAGAGCAAGAACCCTGGGCGATGCTTCGCGCGATCTTGCAGCATCGTTGTGACCGTCGATCCATTCCTGGCATGCCGCTTTGAGTTCGGCATTGAAAGCACCGTCGATAATAAGCTGCATGCGAAGGGCGATGCGTTCGCGGAGTTTAGAAACGGCCGTTGCCATTCCGAAACCGTATTCGGCATTGTCTTCGAAGAGTGAATTAGCCCATGCCGGACCTTCACCCTTTGCATTTACGGTATACGGAGTGGAAGGTGCTGAACCGCCGTAAATGGAGGAACAACCCGTTGCGTTGGCCACCATCATTCGGTCGCCGTAAAGTTGTGTAATTAGTTTGATATAAGGGGTTTCACCGCAACCGGCGCAGGCGCCCGAAAACTCAAACAGAGGCTGGGCAAACTGGCTGTTCTTGATGTTCTGTTCCTTGTTGGCAATTGTATCCTTATACGTAACGTTTGATGAGATAATGTTCCAGAGGTTATCCTGTTCCATCTGAGTTCCAAGAGGCTCCATCACGAGTGCCTTATTCTTGGCAGGACAAACATCGGCACAGTTACCGCAACCGGTACAGTCGAGCGGGCTCACCTGGATACGGAACTGAAGTCCGTCGAACGTTTTGGGGATGGCTTTCAGTGTGGGAGTTCCTTCTGGCAGCATCTTCATTTCGTTCTCATCGATGAGGAACGGACGGATACAGGCATGGGGGCAGACATAAGCACACTGGTTACACTGGATACAGTTTTCCGGAATCCATTCGGGCACGTGAACGGCTATTCCGCGTTTTTCGTAGGCGGTGGTTCCTGCGGGGAAAGTACCATCTTCGCGTCCCAGGAAAGCGCTGACCGGCAGGTCGTCGCCTTTCATTGCATTGATGGGCATCACCACATTTTTAATAAACTCCGGAACATCCGTTTCGGCGACCGGTTTCTGGGCAGGGAGCGATTTCCAGTCAGCCGGAATTTCAATACGCTCAACTTCTCCGCCACGGTCGATGGCGGCATGATTCATGCGAACGATCTCCTCACCCTTGCGTCCGAAGTCTTTAACAACTGCTTTCTTCATGTAATCAACGGCGGTTTCGTAAGGAATAACGCCGGAGATACGGAAGAATGCCGATTGCATGATGGTATTGGTGCGTCCTCCGAGTCCGATTTCTTCTGCGATTTGCGTAGCATTGATAATGTAGAAGGCGATATCGTTATCGGCCATGAAGCGTTTCATGTGGTCGGGGATATGATGCTTGGTCTCTTCGGAATCCCAGATGCTGTTGAGCAGGAAGGTACCGCCTTTCTTGAGACCTTTCATCATGTCGTACTTTTCGAGGTAAGCAGGTACGTGGCATGCAACGAAGTCGGGAGTATTTACGAGGTAAGGTGAGCGGATTGGTTTATCGCCGAAGCGAAGGTGAGAGGTGGTTACACCGCCTGACTTTTTGGAGTCGTAAGCGAAATAAGCCTGGCAGTATTTCTCGGTAGTTTCACCGATAATCTTGATGGAGTTTTTATTAGCCCCAACGGTTCCGTCGGCACCGATACCATAGAACTTACCCTGGAAGGTCCCTTTGGGGGCGAGGTCTATTTCGGGAAGCAGCGGCAGAGAGGTAAAGGTAACATCGTCGACGATACCTACGGTGAAGTTGTTTTTCGGTTCGTTGCTCTTCAGGTTAGTAATAACCGATACTATCATGGCAGGGGTAGTATCCTTTGAGCTCAATCCGTAACGTCCGCCAACGATAAGCGGTTTTTCCGGACGATCGTAGAAGAGATCTTTTACGTCGAGGTATAGGGGTTCGCCGTTAGCACCGGGTTCTTTGGTACGGTCGAGAACGCAGATTCTCTTAACCGATTTCGGCATAACGTTAAAGAAATATTTGGCTGAGAAAGGCCGGTACAGATGAACGGAAACGAGTCCAAGCTTTTCGCCTTTGGCATTCAGATGGTCGATCACTTCTTTAATGGTTTCGGTGATGGATCCCATTGCAACCAGCACGTTTTCGGCATCGGGTGCACCGTAATAGGTAAACGGGTGGTACTCACGACCGGTGAGTTTGCTGATCTGCTGCATGTAATTCTCAACGATATCGGGCAGTGCGTTGTAGAACGGGTTTGCAGCTTCGCGTGACTGGAAGTAGATATCCGGATTTTGTGCTGTACCGCGGGTTACCGGGTGTTCCGGGCTGAGTGCGCGTTCGCGGAAAGCTTTAAGGGAGTCCTGGTCGAGCAATGGAGACAGATCGTCAATGGAAGGAGCTTCCACCTTCTGAATTTCGTGGGAGGTGCGGAAACCGTCGAAGAAGTGCAGGAAGGGGACTCTGGACTTGATGGCAGCCAGGTGGGCAACGCCGGCGATGTCCATAATTTCCTGAACGCTTCCGGTGGCAAGCATAGCAAATCCGGTCTGCCTTGTAGAATATACGTCGGAATGGTCGCCGAAGATCGAGAGAGCCTGAGCGGCAAGGCTGCGGGCTGAAACGTGGAAAACGGCAGGCAGGAGTTCACCTGACATTTTGTACATATTGGGAATCATCAGAAGCAATCCCTGGGAAGCGGTGTATGTAGTAGTTAGGGCACCTGCCTGCAGCGAGCCGTGAACGGCTCCGGCAGCACCGGCTTCCGACTGCATTTCGGTTACCTTAACGGTTTCCCCGAAAATATTCTTACGTCCATTGGCAGCCCATTCATCCACATATTCTGCCATGGTCGACGAAGGAGTGATGGGATAAATTGCAGCCACTTCGCTAAACATGTAAGCGATGTGTGCCGCAGCATAATTTCCGTCACAGGTGACAAAATTTTTCTTTTGTGTCATATCAGTTTATGTTTAAAACGCTCATTAACAACTACTCACAAATTCTTCTCAAAAGCAGTGCAAAATTACTGATTTTAAGGCGTAACATTCTCAATTCGGGCGGTGATATCGCCCGGTTTTGGCTAATTTATAATGAGTTTAATTAAGGAAAAATCACACAAACCGGAATCCGTGCAGAAATCAGAAAAAAAATAACCTTAAATGGGGTGAGAAACGTTTCTAAGGAAATCGGAAATTAGGGCTGGTTTGAAATTCTTATTAAAGCAGTCTGAAAATGTAAAGCCGGAAATTCGCTCGAATATTATGGCTTTAGAATCGAATGACTATTGATTAACAATACTTTAAGAAATAATTGCTATGAATTGGGCGTATTTGAAGCAGAATAACTCAGGCAGTTTGTTGAACATTTCCCGTGAAACCGGCAAACATTATTAAACTCTTCAAACAAAAAATGTAAAGATTTTGTTAATAATGCCAAACACGAACCTTTTAATCAATCAGGAGAAAGTATTATGACAAAACTGGCTGCTCATTACATGGGCATTCCTTTGAAGAACCCCATTATTGTTGGTTCAAGCAATATGGTCAACAATCCCGAGATGCTCAAAAGGCTTCAGGATGCCGGGGCGGGAGCCATTGTTTACAAATCGCTGTTTGAAGAACAAATTCAACTTGAAAGCATTCAGTTTCAGGATGAAATGGAGCTTTACAACGAGCGCAACGCCGAAATGATCAGCCTGTATCCCGACATGCAGCATGCGGGACCTGAGGAGTATCTTCTGAAGCTAAAGGAGGCAAAGGCTATGCTTGATATTCCATTGATCGGCAGTCTGAACTGCGTTTTCACGGAAACATGGGTAGAATATGCCCAGCTGATAGAGCAAGCGGGTGTTGATGGCCTGGAGCTGAATTTCTTTTCGGTACCGCGTGACTTCACCACCGAAGCAAAATCTATTGAAGACGAGCAGATTGCTGTTGTGGAGCAGGTATGCAAAAAAGTCAAAATACCGGTAAGCGTGAAGCTGAGTCCGTTCTACACCAATACCCTGCAGATGATCAAGCGAATGGAGAAGGCCGGAGCAAAAGCGTTTGTACTTTTCAACCGCATGTTTGAGCCCGACATCAACCTCGATACGTTGCAGCACAGTACGCCTTTTAACCTGAGCACTGAAGGCGATTACCGGCTGGCACTCCGTTATGCCGGCGTTCTTTATGGCAATACGGAATCTTCCATTTGCAGCTCGTCCGGTATATACACCGGTACCGACCTTGCAAAAATGATCCTTGCTGGCGCCGATGCCGTTCAAATGGTAAGTGCGTTATACAAACACAAGCCTGAGCTTATTTCCAACGTACTGGCCGATCTTGAAAAATTCATGGACAACCACGGTTTCGAAAATCTGGAGGCTTTCAGAGGCACACTCTCCAAAGCAGCAGTAAAAGATCCCTATATTTACAAGCGTGCACAGTACATTGATCTGATGCTGCACTCGGAGAAAATATTTAAAAAATATCCCATGGCGTAATCCATGACAGGTACTGATATTAAAGCCGGCTTTTTGCCGGCTTTTTTAGTCTGCGAAAAACACATTGACAACTTTCATATATCATATTTTCATCAAATTTTAACCAAGCCACTACCGATACCATTATCTTTAGACATCATTAACCTTAAAAAAGGAGGTAAACATGTCGATGACAAAGCGGGCAGCAGCAGAATTTATAGGAACATTCTGGCTGGTGCTTGGAGGATGCGGAAGTGCAGTACTTGCTGCAGCATTTCCCGAACTCGGGATTGGATTTGCAGGTGTGGCTCTGGCATTCGGGCTTACTGTTCTTACTATGGCATTTGCGATAGGTCACATCTCGGGATGCCATCTTAATCCGGCCGTTTCAATCGGATTGTGGGCGGGAGGAAGATTTAAAGGATCGGATCTACTGCCATACATTGTTGCCCAGGTACTGGGAGCCATCTTTGCATCAATTATCCTTTATCTGATTGCTTCCGGTGCCGACAGTTATGCCGGGGGTCTGGCCTCAAACGGTTACGGCGATCATTCACCGGGTGGATATTCGTATATGTCGGGTCTGATTACTGAAGTGGTTATGACCTTTATGTTCCTGATTATTATTCTTGGAGCGACGGATGAGCGGGCACCCAAGGGGCTTGCACCAGTGGCTATCGGTCTGGGGCTGACGCTAATTCACCTTATCAGCATTCCGGTTACCAACACTTCGGTAAATCCGGCACGCAGCACAGGACCGGCACTGCTTGAAGGCGGAATAGCTTTGCGCCAGCTATGGTTTTTCTGGGTAATGCCCGCAATCGGTGCTTTATTGGCGGGTTTCGCCTATAAATGGCTGGCTGCTGAAAAAAAATAAATCTTAAGCTTTACAACTCCGGCATTCTGAGAATATCAATTCAAGCTTCGTTAATACGTGCTTTGAATACCGGGGGAATAATCCGGGGGCTTCGGCCCCTTTTTCTTTATCTTAAAACGGAAAGTCTTCGCCGGATTCCTCCAGCACTATGGTTTCATGCTCGGGTTTATCCGCTTCCTTATGAATCCGGTTACCTTCCACAAAAATCGCCCGGTAAGGCCTGGTAGGGCATGCATATTCGCAGGCTCCGCATCCAACGCAGATCG
>JALHHH010000082.1 GCA_022837485.1 Bacteroidales bacterium | reverse complement strand
CCAATCCTGCTTAATCTCCCAGTTGTGCCGGCGCTTCAACCATCCCGCAAAGGCATTATAATAGCTTTCCGTCCGGATGGAATAGCCCAGAATTTCATGCTCCAGACGCTTCTTAAGTGCATCAATTATAAAATCGGGAGTTCTGAAATCCATGTCGGCCACCCACAAAGGCACAACGTCGCTTCTGCCAAAAATGAGGTCTCTGAGGTCGTATTTTACACAAGCCGTATTGCTTCGGTCGATAATCTCATCAAAATTGTAGTTCATGGCATGCACTTTCTTCGAATGATTTTTGGGGTATAGGTTGTGCAAAGTTATCATTACTTACCGGCTCACAAAATCAGACTGGGAATGATTCCTGTTGAATCGCTGCATTACGGGAGTAAGATATTGATTACGCTGCCAGTAATAACATTTAAAAGTATTGATTTGCGAATTGAAATTGAGTAATTTTGATATACCATTCCATCCCCGCAAATTTTCCCGGCCATGAAAAATGCATTTTTCATCGGATTGACACTCTCAGTCGCAGTCCTTTTTGCCGCCTGCAAGGAGGAAGAGCCGGAACGCAGCGGGGAAATTGTAATCGGCGAATACGAGGGGATGAAAATACAGCATCACGACACCATACTGGCCGGAGGGTATCATCAGAAGGCCGGTTATACCATCGATATTGACCTGGATGGACAGGATGACCTGACCCTGATAAGCAACATATGGGGATCTCCCGGCATGGGACAGCACCCCGAAGCAGATATTAGCAGTCTTAACAAATCGCTGGGCATACACGGAATCGTATTTCAGGATACAACCTTCTATTACCATAAAATCGACACTTTTTACTACTCGAAGGTTGAGATATACATTCGTAACCGTTATTCGTGCCGGCGTGAGCATCCCGAAGACCAGGTTAACCGGATCAGGGAAAATTTTCAGCCAAGGGCAATGAAACGGGGTGAACGGCTGAACAGAGCTGACTTTTTCCTGAGCGACACCTCATTAAGCCTGAATTATAGCTCCTACTGGCAATGGAGGGAGCTTTTATCGACGTCCGACACTCTTATCGTGGATGAGTATTATGCTTTTTACGACTGCCACACCTTTCCGGATGATGAAATTTGCTGGGTGGGTCTCCGGAAAGAGACTCCGGATGGAATTATACTGGGATGGTTAAAAATAATAATCTCCGGTCATTACAAAATCAGCATCCTTGAATCGGCAATACAGGAATAATCAATGACTGTCGCTGTTGAGCAGCACTTTATGGCTTTCGCGGTGGTTGCCCGTTTCCAGATATACAATGTACAAACCCGGAGACAGATGCCTCAAATCTATTATAGTGGAATCCAAGGCACCGGCATGAATTCCGGATTGAAAAACTGCTCTTCCGTTCAGGTCGGTTACGTGCAGTTTTACAGGTTTCAACAAACGGTTTCCGGCAATCACTTTAAGCAGACCGTTGCCGGGATTTGGATACATTCTGAAAATTGATCCGGAAGTGCCTTCTTCCATGCCCAAAACAGATGAAATTTCGAACCAGTTAATGTTATACTCACCGGCAAATGAATAAAGCCTGAGAGTAAGATCCCCTTCCGGCAGGAACACCTTAATACCCTGGGTTTTCCACGACTGCCAGCCACCGGTTGCCGCCACTTCGAAAGTGCCAACGGTTTGGTAATATGACCCTTTGGAGACCCGTATACTGATGCGTCCGTTCGAATACTGGGAAGCAATTCTGAAATTGATCAGATACTCCCCGGCTGCCGGCACCCGGATCAGAAAATCGAGGTAATCGCCGTTATTGGCATATCCCATGTTGATGCCACCGCCGGTATCGCTGCAACTCTCGGGCTGAAAACCGTAATTAACATGATAATCTTCGGCTTCTATCTTTGCCGGAAGGGTATAATACACAGGTAGATTATTATCTGCAGGAACATTGGCAAACTGCTCCAGTTGTTGTTCGTTGCTTAAAATTCCGATACCGGTATAGCTTACCCTGATTTGTTGTCCGAAAGCAGCCGGTGTTTCGAGGTAAATGATCAGTTTTTTCGGGGAACCGACCGGGTTTTCAACCATTGTAACGGGTAAAGCCACCCCGTTGGCCGTCACCTGAAAATCGCCTGTCCCTGTATTCATTGAAGTAACGGATTTATTCAGATGCAATAAAACGGTAGACCCGTCGGCGGAGGTCCCTGCATGCAGCATTTGGAAGGGCACACCGGAAGCTGGTTTTGGATCTTCAAACCAGAACAGGTTAATGTTAGCTCCTCCTTTGGTAAAATGCAGCCGCAGTTTATGTTCTCCGGCAGGGATAATTACGTTTTGTACCGTCTTCGTTTGCCAGGCCTGACCGCCGCCGGTGGATGCAATGGTCAGGGGAGCTATAATATCCTCCCCGTTGATCAGCATACGGATTACGGCAGGCGAATTACTGTTGGAAGCCACCCGGAGTTTCAGCGTATAAGCGGCTGCAGAATCCGTCAGCAGTGTATGTTGCAGCCATTCGCCATCACCGGTCCAGCCAACGTGGTATCCGACACTTCCGGTCCAGTTATCGTTGCAGACGCCTATATCCACACCATCGTTACGGTACATCCATCCCTGGTTCCAGTTAACGTGGGTACCTGTACTCAGATGATAGTTTGCCGAATCCTGGTCTAGGTATGCCTGACCGCTTCGTCCGAGGTCGTAATTAACGGCATGAATTGGCTCGCCCGGACGATAGATTCTGAACGGAAGTGTTTCACTGGTAAACGGCTGACGTATCAGGGCGTCAATAACATCCCGCTTTACGGTACAGTTTTCGATCCGGTGGTTTTCGGCCCACTCCATCACTGCAGCGTACGCCCGGTCGGGAGTCATCACCGGATTGCCCGTTTTCCAGTAATTAATCAGATTGTTGTATTCCACACTTTCAGGAACCTGCAGTACGTTATTGATTCCTGCTTTTTTCACCGGCCACCACGACCATCCGATACCATTCTGTTCGCACAAGGCTATCAAACCCGTAAACCAGGAGTTGGAATTTTCGCCGGATTCACCCAGCCATACCGGCACATTCCAGGTATTCCGAAGGTTAATAATCCAGTTTATTTCCTGTTGTGTATTAAAGGTCCAGTACTTATGAAAGCTGTACACCATATTGTCGTCCCAGGGCGGGGTAAGTCCGGTGTAGTCGTTGGCGAACCAGTTGCCTTCAATAATTATCATATGGTTAGTATCAGCAGCCCGGATGGCACTGGTTATTTCGCCGTATAACTGACGCAGCAGTGTGTTTCCGGGCAAGTCCCAGTTTGGTTCGTTGATGAGGTCGTATCCGCCGATCCATGGCTCTGCGGCATAGCGTTCTGCCAGGCGGGCCCACAGTGCTACGGTTTTACGGCGGTTTTCGGAGCTCTCCCAAAGCGAAAGCTTTGACGCATCGTAGTCGGAAATATTGGCATCCTTCCCCTGCCCGCCCGGGGCACCGTGAAGATCGAGAATCAAATACATTTCATTCGCGCTGCACCAGGACAGCAGACTGTCGATCCGGATAAACCCCTCTTCAAACCAGGTATCCTGTCCGGCAACCGGCTCATCTTCAATTGGGAGAGTAAACCACTTGTAATGCATGGCAACCCGCACGCTGTTGAATCCCCATGATTTCATGCTGTCGGCATCGGCACGTGTAAAATGATTATTGAGCCAGACCTCGTAGAAACCGGCAGTGAGCTCCGGACCTATCGTTTCCGTCAGCTTGTTGCGGAATGCGGTGTGTGTTCCGGCAACATCGGCCGACTTCATCATATACCCTTCCTGCAGCATCCAGTTGCCCGTTCCTATGCCGCGAAGAATCACTTCCTGCCCGTCGCCATTCAGTATACGTTTTCCCGAAGCATGAAGAAAACCCTGAGACTGAGATGTAATAGAAAAGAGGAGAGCCGCTAACACCGGCAGCAAACGTAGTTTCATATATTTTTCAGTTTTACCGGACAATTTGCCGGACAGATAACATCCCCCTGAACGACGCAAACTTACGCAGAAAATAAAGATTGGTGTAAAATATACACTAAATAAGATCGATAAAGTAAGAATACCCTTAAAGATTCCATCTGCAAGAGAGCAGAGCACAAAAAAGCCCGGAATTACCCGGGCAGTAGTGTGTGTGTGGATTTGTAATAAAAAGCTTTATACGAGTCCGGCAAAGCCCATAAAAGCAAGAGAGAGCAGCCCGGCGACCACGAGGGCGATGGGAATACCTTTCATCCCTTTGGGAACTCCCATAAGCTCAAGGTGCTCACGGATACCGGCAAAAATAACGAGTGCAAGTGTAAAACCTACCGCGTTAGCAAAGGCAAATACAACGCTTTGGAGCAGGTTCAGATCTTTCTGGATCACAAGAATGGCGACTCCAAGAACGGCGCAGTTGGTTGTGATAAGGGGTAGAAAGATTCCGAGTGCCTGATAGAGAGGCGGGCTTATCTTTTTAAGAATGATTTCTACCATTTGCACCAGGGCAGCAATAACCAGGATATAACTAATGGTTTGCAGAAACTGGAGTCCGAAAGGCACCAGAACAAACTGGAAAATCAGGTAGGTTACAATGGTAGCCAGAGTCATAACGAAGACCACGGCGCCGCCCATTCCCACGGAAGTGGAGAGTTTATTGGAAACGCCTAGAAAGGGGCAAATGCCGAGGAACTGGGCGAAAACAATGTTATTTACAAAAATCGCTGCAATAACGATAATGATATATTCCATAATACTCGTCTTTTAACGTTTCTGGCGAATTAAACTTTGCGTAACCTGTTAACCACGGCAATCAGATAACCCAGGGCAATAAATGCTCCGGGAGCTAAAACGAAAACCAGGATGGCATCGCCGGATATGAATTTAAATCCGAAGATTGCGCCGCTTCCGAGTATCTCCCGGATTCCGCCGAGCAGAGTAAGAGCAAAGGCGAAACCAAGGCCCATACCCAGTCCGTCGATGAGCGATGACAATACGTCGTTTTTGGATGCGAAGGCTTCTGCCCGTCCCAGTACGATACAGTTAACCACGATCAGCGGAATAAAGAGTCCGAGCTGTTCGTGCAGCGCTGGAGCAAAACCGGCCATTACAAGGTCGACGATGGTAACGAAGGAAGCGATTACAACGATGAAAGCAGGGATTCTGACCTTATCGGGAATCACACTTTTCAGCAGTGAGATTACGATATTAGCCATCACCAGCACAAAGGTTGTAGCCAGCCCCATTCCCAGTCCGTTGATGGCCGAAGTGGTAACTCCGAGGGTGGGACACATACCCAGCAGCAGCACCAGTACGGGGTTGTTTTTTATAAATCCTTTTGTGAAATTTTCTTTTTGGTTCATTTCAATCCTCCCTCCTGATTCATGATGTTATAGGCACGCTGTACGCCGTCGCAGAACGCGCGGGAGCTGATAGTGGCAGCAGTAATGGCATCCACCTGTCCTCCGTCTTTTTTTACCTTCAGCGTAAAAGAAGCCGGATCCTGATTCCGGAACTGTTCGGGAAATCCGGATTTGGCAGCATCCATTTTATCGCCGAGTCCGGGCGTCTCGGAATGTTTTAACACTGCAGTATTGAAGATGGTGCCATCGGGCAGAAATCCGACCATCAGCAATATCCGGCCACTAAAGCCCTTATCGCTGTATGTTTCAACGGCATAACCCACAAGTGAGTCACCATTATATGCTTTATTGACCTGGAGAGGATCGCCGCCTTCGGCCGGGATAATACTTACGTTTTCGATACGGTCAAAAGCGGGGACTACCTGTTTTATGGCTTCTTCTTTCTTTGCCTGCTGCGCTTTCGCGATTGGGTCTTTGGTCAGGTTATATACGGCTCCAAGGGCAAAGGAAGCTACCATGGAGATGCTCAGTAAGGCGAGCACCATATTTCTGAAGCTGGATTCGATTTTTTTAGCCATTTTTCACTACCTCCCCGAAACGTTTGGGTTTAAATGTACTGTTGATCAGCGGAGTAAAGGCATTCATAATCAGAATGGCGAACGAGACGCCTTCCGGATAGGCTCCCCACACCCTGATCAGTATGGTAAGCAATCCCGCTCCTGCCCCGAACACCAGCTGACCTTTCGTTGAAACGGGCGACGACACCATATCGGTAGCCATAAAGAAGACTCCGAGAATCATACCACCAGCCAGCAGGTGCATTACCGGATCGATGTAGTGCGCCGGATCGATCAGCCAGAGGATTCCGGAGAATACAACGGCAGTGCCGATATAGGAAACGGGGATATGCCAGGTAATAATTTTCCGTGAAAACATATAAACGGCTCCCAGCAGCAGGGCAATTGCCGAAATTTCACCCATAGATCCGCTTTGAGCGCCCACAAGGTCGTTAATGTACCCGGGAAATGACGGAGAGGCCATAATATCCTGAACGGTTTTCCCGGCATCAAGGCCTTCTTTAAAGATTCCAAGGGTTGTAGGACCGGTAATGGCATCGGTGACTCCGGGACCGAAGAGAGGTTTGGGCACCGGCCACGAAGTCATCTGAACCGGGAAAGAGATCAGCAGAAAAACCCTTCCCACCAATGCGGGGTTAAAGGGATTTTTACCCAGACCACCGAACGACATTTTCCCTATACCGATGGAAACAAGGGCGCCGGTTACAATAATCCATGCCGGCAGGTTCGATGGCACGTTAAACGCAAGAAGAATACCCGTAACCAGTGCGCTGCCGTCGTTGATGGTGACCGGACCTTTAATAAGATACTTTTGTATCACCCATTCAAAAAACAGGCAGGCCAGCACAGAGATAAACATAACTCTGGCGGCATGCAGTCCAAAGAAATAGACGGATACAAAAATGGCAGGAATCATTGCGATAACCACGCCATACATGATGGATTTCACACTTTGCTGGGTGTGCACATGGGGTGATCCCGATACTGTCAGTAAGCTCATATTATCTCTTTACCCGATTTCTGATAATAATTCCGGTCTTGTTCTTGCCCAGCCTGAGATAGTCAAGCAGAGGGCGTCCGGCGGGGCAGGTAAAGTGGCATGAACCGCATTCGATGCAATCCATGATCTTTTCCTTTTCCGCACGCTCAAAAAGCTGATGCTCCGAAAGCTGAGCCAGCAGGTAGGGTTCCAGTCCCATAGGACAAACGGTGATGCAGCGGCCGCAACGGATGCAGTTTTGCTGTGCGGCACGCTTTGCTTCCACTCCATCCATTATAAGTATTCCGGAAGTCCCTTTTACAACCGGAGCATCCAGAGAGGTCAGTGCTTTGCCCATCATCGGTCCGCCGCTGATAACCTTTCCAGCATTTTCGGGCAGTCCCCCGGCATGTGCAACCAGAAGGTCGACCGGAGTGCCGATACGAACGAGCAGGTTGCAGGGTTTTGCTACCGTTTTACCGGTAACCGTAACGATACGGTCGACCAAAGGTTTGTTTTTCTGAACGGCTTCATAAACGGCCAGTGCGGTTCCAACGTTATTGACAACGCAACCCACTTCTATGGGAAGCTTACCGGATGGAACCTCGCGGTTTACCACTGCTTTTATAAGCTGTTTTTCGCCACCCTGCGGATATTTCACCTTCAGGGGAATAATTTCAATACCCTTAAATCCTGCGCTCAGACCGCTAAGGTACCGAATGGCATCGGGCTTGTTATTTTCTATACCTATGAAGGCTTTATCCACACCCAGGGCTTTCATCAGGATTTTGACGCCGATGAGCATCTCTTCTCCGCGTTCAAGCATAAGGCGGTGGTCGGATGTAAGGTAAGGCTCACATTCCACACCGTTGATGAGCAGATACTCTGCCTTACGTCCGTCGGGAACCATCAGCTTCACGTGTGAAGGAAAGGTAGCGCCGCCGAGACCAACCACACCCTTTTCATTGATGCGCTTTATAATCTCATCGCGATCCATCGTAACCTCACGGACAATATCCCTTGTGCGATCGATGCCTTCTTCCCACTCATCGCCTTCCACATCGATAAAAACGGCTTTGCGTTTATACCCGGAAGCATCTATTACGTCATCGATTTTTATAACTTTCCCCGACACCGAAGAATGTACATTCGAAGAAATAAACGACTCTCCTTTTGCGATAAGCTGACCAACCCTGACGGCAGCGCCTTTTTCAACAACCACTGTGGACGGTGCGCCAAGACTTTGGGATACCGGGATGTAAACCTTTTCAGGCAATGGGAGAACTTCTATGGCTTTACCGGCAGAAATCTTGTTTTCCTCCGGGTGAACTCCGCCAAGCTTAAACGTTTTCAAATTGCTATCCTCCGCGTATTGATTAATGTTACAGGACTATTGTATAATTCAACCGGCTGCTACCGGTTCTGCCACTTTCCCTTGTTCCGGTTCGCCCGGCTTTTCCTTGCGGGGAGGGAAATTTAATTCGTGAATGGCTCCGGTGGGGCATACAGGAGCGCACTTGCGGCACAGCTTGCATTTATCGTAATCAATGTAAGCCAGATTGTTGACCATGGTGATGGCATCGTATGCACATTCTTTCACACACTTACCGCAGCCGATACAGGCAACCGAACAATTCTTGCGTGCCGGTCCGCCCTTCTCGGTGTTGATACACGAAACGAATATCCTGCGGTCTTTTTTACCTTTTTTGCGCATCTCAATGATGGTACGCGGACAGGCCTTGACGCAGGCTCCGCAGGCCACACATTTCTCGTCGCTCACTACCGGCAGCCCGGTTTCGGGACTGATATAAATGGCATCAAACTGACAGGAGACCACGC
>JALHHH010000081.1:3616-12384 GCA_022837485.1 Bacteroidales bacterium | reverse complement strand
TTTTGTATGGAAGAGCAAGATTGAATTGCCAGATTAATCCATTCATACTTAACCGGATGCAGCCAGTTTCTATTTCAAACACAGCCTGTTGAAACGGGGCTCAAAACTAACGAAAATAGTGATGGCGTTAAAACGTATAATCTTAATTTTTATTCTGTTTACAGGGGTTTTCGTCGCATGTTCCGATGTGTTGGCACAAAAAGTACAGCGCGTGGTACTGGATGCGGGACATGGCGGACACGATCCGGGGGCAGTGGGTAAGTTTTCCAAAGAAAAAGACATAACCCTTGCAATTGCGCTGAAGACCGGAGAACTTATCAAGCAGAACCTGAAGGACGTGGAGGTAATTTATACCCGCAAAACCGATGTTTTTGTGGAATTATTCCGTCGTGCAAAAATTGCCAACGAAGCCAAAGCAGATCTGTTTATATCCATCCACTGCAATGCCAACAAGTCCACATCTCCTTACGGATCCGAAACCTATGTTATGGGGCTTCACCGTACGGAGGCCAATCTGGCCGTAGCCCAGCTCGAAAATGCATCCATCCTGCTCGAGGAAGATTACCATGTGCAGTACGAGGGTTTTGATCCCCGCTCTCCGGAGGGATATATCTTCTTTTCGATGCTGCAGAATGCTTACCTTGACCAGGGCCTGGAACTCGCATCCAGGGTTCAGGGGCATTTCAGGGATCACGTAAAACTGCACGACCGCGGCGTGAAGCAGGCAGGATTCCTGGTATTGTACAAAACCACCATGCCATCGGTACTGATTGAAGCCGGATTTATAAGCAATGCGCAGGAAGAGAAACTGCTGGCTTCGGAAAACGGACAGAATAAAATTGCTCAGGCGATTTACAGAGCTGTAAGAGACTATAAAAATACCATTGAAAAAACACCGCTTTCCAGGTACGAACCGGCAGTTGAATCACCGGATCCGGATCCGGACACAACGGATGCAGATGAAAAATCCGCTGCAGCGACAGGCACCGAAATCGGTGCAGCTTCCGCTGCCGACAATCTCCCGGTGTTTAAGGTACAGTTTCTTATGTCGGATACCCGCCTCAGAGACGATGCATCGGAGCTGAAAGGCGTTCCGGATGCAGGATATTACAGACACCAGGGGATGTTTAAATACACAGCCGGTAATGTACGTACTGAAATGGAAGCCCAGCAGATCAAAACTGCCCTGCAACGCAGGGGATACAGGGATGCCTTTGTTATCGCCTTCCTCAACGGCGAGCGAATAAGCATGGATGAAGCCCGCCGGATGATTAAAAACTGATTATCTTTGCACTGTAAAGACCTGTAAGCCTTATTGGGCAAACCCCCGGCCGGGCAAACCAGCAAAACGGTACAGCAGAATATGGGTTCACATTACAATCCGGAATAATTACGGCACCAGAAATCTGAAAATGAAGCGTATAAAACTTTCACGTGAAGTAAGGGTGGGATTACTCACTCTGATAACCCTCGGAGCCTTTTTCTGGAGTTTCAACTTCCTGAAAGGCAAAGATGTATTTAAACGTCAGCGCACCTTTTATGCGGTTTACGACAATGTGGCAGGGCTTATGACCGCCAACTCCATCACAATTAACGGACTTCAGGTGGGTCAGGTAAGCCGGATGTACTTCCATCCCACAAAGCCCGGAAAGGTGATCGTTGAGCTGTATATGTCAAACTCCATTAACATCCCTTCCAACTCCGTTGCCCGGATTTTCAGCTCAGACCTGCTCGGATCCCGGATGATTCAGATTATACCCGGCGATTCACCCGTTATGGCTGAATCGGGCGACACGCTTGCTGCTCAGATGCAGCAAAGCCTTCAGGATGAAGTAAACGACATGGTTGCACCCATCATGGCTAAAACCGAAAACCTCATCACTTCGTTCGATACCGTCCTGAATATCCTGAGTGAAATTTTTAACGAACAAACACAGGAAAATCTTACCTCTACCGTTCAAAGTCTGCGCAATACCATGGCAAACCTCGAAAATGCCACCCTTACCGTAGACACCCTTGTGGAAAGCCAGAAAGTCCGCCTTTCAAGGATTATTGCCAATGTTGAAGCCATTACTGCCAATCTGAAGAGCAACGGCGACAACATCAACCGTTCCATGGCCAATATCACCCGCATCACCGACACCATTGCACGCGCCAACCTTTCGGCCACGATGAACAATCTGTCGCGATCGGTTGCCGGTCTGGAAGCTGTGGTCAGCAGGATCGAGAGCGGCCAGGGTTCTATCGGACAACTTGTAAACAACGACAAGATATACAACGACCTGGAGGCTTCAGCCAAAGAACTGAAACTTCTGCTCGAAGACATGCGTTTGAATCCTTCCCGGTATGTTCATGTCTCCGTATTCGGGCGTAATCCCAAAAAAAATCCCTATCAGGCCCCGGAGGGAGAAGAATAAATTACATTAAGGTTTTCCTCAGTTAAGAACAGCCCTGACATCATCCGTCAAGGAGCTGGTGGTACAGCGATTTCCAGATTTGCACACCGCGTTCCAGCAAACGATCGGGAAAGTCGTAATCGGGATTGTGCAGTGCAGGATGATTTTCTCCGGCACCCAGCCCGAAAAGTGCGGCACGGCTGATGGCAGTGAAGTGCGCAAAATCTTCGGACCAGCGAAACGGCAGCACCGCTTCCACCAACGAAAGGTCAAGCTTTTCGCAGGTTCTGGTTATCAGCTCCACAGCTTCGGGATGATTCACAGAAGCGGGAAACTCCTCCTGAAAATCGATATCGTATGTGAGGCCGGCGGCCTCCGACCGGCTTTTTACAAGCGCTGTGGCACCAGCGGACAGTTTCTCCATATCAGCATCAAGGTATGCCCTTAGGGTAACCATAAGTACTGCATCACCCGGACTTGTTCCGAAAGCAGGCGTTCCGAGATTGCCGTGTATAAGTGTCAGCAAAACGTAATCGTCGTAATCTCCGGTATTACCATTTCCCGAAAGGCGGGGTAAATCAACCATAAGACCGGCCATTACCGAAGCCGGACTTTTACCTTTTTCGGGTTCCGAGGCATGCGATGTCTTTCCTTTGAGACGTATTACCATCCCTTTGGAAGCTGCGGCAAAAGTACCGGTACGTACCACAACGGAATCCTCCGGATAACCGGGCAGGTTATGCAGGGCAAACGAATAATTAGGCTTCAGCGATTTCATCGCCCGGTGTTCAAGCATGGCCTTGGCTCCGCGGCCGGTTTCTTCGGCAGGTTGAAAAACCAGTATCAGTTTGCCGCGCTTCGGCCGGCATTCCGAGACGTATTCAGCAAAACCGGCAAGTATGGCAGTATGGCCGTCGTGCCCGCACTTGTGCGACACTCCGGGATTTACCGATGCATGCGGAAAGTCTGCTTTCTCCCCGATAGGCAGCGCATCCATATCGGCCCGGAAAAGAACCACGGGTCCCGGATTTCCCGAATCGAACACTGCCACCACTCCGTGACCTCCCACACCGGAAACCAGTAAATCCGGCATCGTACCTTCCAGAATCTCACGTATTCGCCGGGCGGTCATCTTCTCCCGCCCCGATAATTCGGGATGCTTGTGCAGCTCATGTCTGAATTCGAGCAGGGAAATCATTGTTGCGCATTTTTAGCAAAGATAGAGGAGTAATTATATTCCGAAACTTATCCAATACAGTTTAGAAACTGTTTAAATTATCTGCCTGAGGACTTTATTAAATCAATGTATCTCCGGAAGAAGGTGAAAGCCAAACCCGGGATGAAAAGAAAAAATCGATATATTTTTTTAGAATCCTTTAAATTTGCACCCACGTTAAAAAAAAGCATTTAGACCGAATCCTTATGGGAAGAGCATTTGAATTTCGCAAAGCCAGGAAAATGAAACGCTGGGGCAATATGGCAAGGGTATTTACCCGCCTGGGAAAAGACATTGAAATGGCAGTAAAAGCCGGTGGACCCGATCCAACGATGAACCCCAAGCTCAGGCTCCTAATTCAGAATGCCAAGAGTGAAAACATGCCCAAGGATAACGTGGAACGCGCCATAAAACGTGCGGTTTCAAAAGATTCTGCCGATTACAAGGAAGTGGTTTACGAAGGATATGCCCCGCACGGCATTGCCGTAGTTGTGGAAACGGCTACCGATAACCCCACCCGTACCGTTGGCAATGTCAGAAGCTACTTCACACGCAACGGCGGAAGCCTGGGAACCATGGGAATGCTGGATTTCCTGTTTGAACGAAAATGCTCTTTCAAGGTTGGTCTTAAGGAAGGCATTGTACTGGAGGAACTTGAACTTGAATTGATTGATTACGGTCTGGAAGAGATCTTCGTGGACGAGGGCGAAATTATGATCTATGCTGAATTCACTTCCTTTGGCCCCATACAAAAATATTTGGAAGATAACCACTTTGAAATCAAATCGTTTGCTTTTGAGCGCATCCCCAACGACGTAAAAACGCTCACTCCTGAGGAGCAGGCCGATGTGGAGAAAATGCTGGAACGTATGGACGACGACGACGACATCACCAATGTGTTTCACAACATGCGGTAAGCCTGGTCTGAAAATCCTGTAAAACCGTTTGCCGGGAAAATGAATATACTCTGCTACAGGCGTTCGCTCCAGATAAACATCCCTTCAAAATCGCCCGGCTTATAAACCGGAGCATGCTCAAACAATCCGAACACCGAAGAACCACTGCCGCTCATGGAAGCGAAAGCTGCACCCATTTCGGTGAGTTTCCGTTTTACTTCTCCAATCACCGGATGAGCCTGAATAACGGGCAACTCAAAATCGTTGATCAGCAGATTCTGCCATTCCCTTATGTCGTTGGGCAGTGCGAAAGGATCCGGCAGTCCGGAACCAGAGGGAGTAACCATACCATAGGCATCTGCAGTTGAAACTTCCACGCCCGGCTTTACCAGAAGTAGAAAGTAATTTTTAAGATTCAGGGTAACGGGAGCAAGCACCTCTCCCCTTCCCGTTGCCAAAGCAGGTTCTTTGCATATAAAAAACGGACAATCGCTTCCGAGTTGTGATGCCATACCCTGCAGCTCTGATTCACCGGCACCGGTTTCAAAAAGCCGGTTGAGCAATTTGAGAGTAAAGGCAGCATCCGATGAGCCGCCGCCCAGTCCGGCACCCGAGGGAATTACTTTATGCAGATGAATCCTGACGGGAGGGAGGTTATACTTCTTCTGCATCAGACGGTAAGCTCTCATACAGAGATTATCTTCAATGTCTCCCGCAACGGGGAGTCCGGAAGCGGTAAATATCGTACCGGAATCCGTTGCAGGTACGATCTCCAGCGCATCGGCCAGGCCGATGGGAAAAAGGATGGAGGAAATATCGTGATAGCCGTCACTCCTTCGTCCGACAACCTTTAAACCAAGATTGATTTTTGCATGAGGAAATACGATCATAATCCAATGCTGAATACCCGGATGCAAATATACGGGCATATAATCCAAAACCGGGGTTCGTATATGAAATAAAAGAATGGCAGGCAAAGCGGCACGACAAAAAAATAACCTCACCGGAGCATTTCGGGGAGCAATTAACGGAAGGATTCCGGAATAAACCTTTATTTTTGTCAAACCCATACACGACTATATGCCCTTTATAAATTCAGTGATTTCGTGGTTCATGAAGAAGCGCATGCATCAGATTGAGCTTTTCATGAAATTCCCGCACGATGTGCAGAGCGAGTGGTTCATAAGCCTGATCAATTCGGCCCGGAACACGGAATGGGGCAAAAAATACGACTATGCGGGCATTTCCAATCACCGTGATTTTGCCTCCAGGGTGCCGGTAAGCGATTACGAAGACCTGAAACCATATATCGACCGGCTCAGAAACGGCGAACAGAATCTGCTCTGGAATTCCGAGATCCGGTGGTTCGCTAGATCCTCGGGTACAACCAGCGACAAAAGCAAGTACATCCCCGTTAGTCAGGAATCTCTGGAGGAATGCCATTTCAGGGGAGGCAAAGATCTGATTTCCATTTATTGCAACAATCACCCCGATACACAGATTTTTACCGGGAAGCTTCTGGGAATGGGCGGATCGCATTTCCCCGACAACCCGGAGGCAGGAAGTTATGTAGGAGATGTATCGGCTATACTTATGGAAAACCTTCCTGCCTGGATTGAACTGATGCGTACCCCTGAACTTTCGGTTGCCCTGATGAGCGAATGGGAGAGCAAGATCGAGAAAATTGCTGCAATCACCAGTCGCGAAAATGTCACCAATATTACCGGAGTCCCTTCCTGGACACTGGTTCTTCTGAAACGCATACTGGAACTGACAGGCAAAAAAGACATCCGGGAGGTATGGCCCAACTTTGAGCTTTTTATACATGGAGGGGTTAGTTTTGTTCCATACCGCCCGCAGTTCAGAAAGCTGATTTCAGGTGAAGTAAACTACTACGAAACCTACAATGCAAGCGAAGGCTTTTTTGGCATCCAGGACCGTTCCGGTGCCGAAGACATGCTGCTGATGCTCGATTATGGTATATTCTATGAGTTTATACCGGTTACAGAAAGCGGCGAAGACGGCGGAGCGGTGATTCCCCTTTATGAGGTAAAGACCGGTGTGAACTACGCCATGATCATCAGCACCAATTCGGGCCTGTGGCGTTACCGGATCGGAGACACGGTTGTATTTACATCCACCAGCCCCTACAGAATAAGGATAACGGGACGGACTAAAAATTTTATCAATGCCTTTGGCGAGGAACTGATTGTGGATAATGCCCAGAAGGCACTCGCCTGTGCATGTGCAAAAACAGGAGCTACCGTGAATGAATTTACAGCTGCACCGGTATATTTCACCGACAACTCCGGCGGTGCGCACGAATGGCTTATCGAATTCGATAACCTGCCTGCCGACCTGAACTACTTTATTGAGGTATTCGATACTGCACTGAAATCGCTGAACTCCGATTACGAAGCCAAGCGGTATCAGAATATGGTGCTTGGCCCTCCGCAAATACAAATTATGCCTCCGGGTACATTTTACAAATGGCTTAAGCTGAGAGACCGGCTCGGGGGACAGTACAAAGTGCCCCGGCTATCCAACGACCGAAGGTATGTTGAAGAGATACTCGGCATGGATCTCTGAAAAAAGGACTACATCAAAGTATAAATAAAAAAACAAAAAGCATAAGATGCACATAGCCATTGCAGGAAACATCGGATCAGGGAAGACCACCCTGTGCGGACTTCTGGCCAAACATTTCGGCTGGCAGGCCCATTACGAAGACGTAGAAACCAATCCTTACCTTCCCAGCTTTTACGAGGATATGCAGCGCTGGTCGTTTAACCTGCAGGTGTATTTTCTCAACAGCCGGTTCCGGCAGATTATCGAGATCAGAAACAGTGGAAAAACCGTAGTGCAGGATCGTACGATTTACGAAGATGCCCATATTTTTGCTCCCAACCTGCACTCGATGAACCTGATGACAACCAGGGATTTTCAGAACTACTCCTCGCTTTTTGAGCTGATGAGCTCCTTCATTACACCACCCGACCTCCTTATTTACCTCCGGGCCAGCGTACCAACGCTTGTCAGCCAGATACAGAAAAGAGGCCGTGATTACGAAAATTCAATCAGAATCGACTATCTCCGCAGCCTCAACGACCGGTATGAAGCCTGGATCGGGGGATACAAACTTGGCAAACTACTGGTGGTGGAAGTCGACAACATGAACTTCCAGGACCGTCCGGAAGACCTTGCCATTGTAATCGACAAAATAAACGCAGAGATTCATGGTCTTTTCTGATACCGGCCCTCTGGCAGCAGGAATTATCCCTGCCCGGTTTGCCTCAACCCGGTTTCCGGGCAAGCCCCTGGCCCAGATCCGGGGAGTAAGCATGATTGAACGGGTATACCGTCAGGCTTCGGCGTGTTCTCTGCTCAGGATGGTAGCGGTTGCTACCGACGATGCCCGGATCTTCGATCACGTCGAAGGTTTCGGCGGAAAGGTTCTGATGACCTCCCCTCACCACCAAAGCGGCACCGACCGGATTGCCGAAGCTGTGGAAATTCTTGAAACCCGGGGAGAAAAATTTGAAATAGCCGTTAATATTCAGGGGGATGAACCTTTTATTCAACCCGAACAAATTGCTGACGTAATCCGGCTGTTCCGCAATCCGGAAGTTGAAATAGCAACGCTCGTAAAATCAATTACCACTGCCGGCGACCTTTTTAATCCAAACGTGGTTAAAGTAATAAGTGCTTCAAATGGCCGGGCGCTGCTGTTCAGCCGTTCACCAATCCCCTATTTCAGAGGAAAAGCGGAAGCTCAATGGGTGAATGCTTACCCTTACTTCAAACATATTGGAATTTATGCCTACCGCACGGATGTACTGAAAAAAATTGCCCGTCTCCCGCAGGCTCCGCTTGAAGTGGCAGAATCGCTGGAGCAGCTCCGGTGGCTGTGGAACGGATTTAGTATTTTTACAGGAATGACAGATTTTGAGACCGTTGGAATCGACACACCCGAAGACTTATTAAAACTTACCAACATCGCTTGAAAAAGCGAAATCTACCCATTATCTTAGCGCATCCAAAAAGGCACAACAGGCGTTGCAGCCATACGGGACCGATAATCCTGACGATGAGCAGGTAAACCCGGATGCCAAAAAAATAAAGCAATCAATGATTCTGGAGAAACACATCTGTAACCTTCTTTCTGTTCACGACTGTGTCATTGTTCCGGGGCTGGGTGGTTTCATTGCAAACTATGTTCCTGCAGTCATCCATCCGGTAAATCATACTTTTACCCCGCCT
>JALHHH010000081.1:0-3598 GCA_022837485.1 Bacteroidales bacterium | reverse complement strand
CGGAAGCTGGCCTTTAATGCCCGTTTGCGCAACAACGACGGGATTCTTGCAAATGCCGTTGCAGCCGGATCCGGGGTTTCTTATGCAGAAGCAATCCGGCAGATCGACTCTGAAGTGAATGCCCTGTTGGCCCGGCTTGCCGGCGGACACCCGCTTACCATTGCCGGAGCCGGAACACTTGCTGCTGGCGAAGACGGCTTCCTGAGTTTTACCCCCGAAGCAGGTCTAAACCTTCTCGACGACGCTTTCGGACTTACCACCTTCACACTGCAACCGGTATCCAGAGAAAACCTTGAAACCAGAATCTCCCGAAAACTGGCTGCAAGTAAGGCTGTAAAACCGATACGCAAACTGCCTTCCACCCTCAAATGGGCAGCGGTATTGCTGCCAATCGCCGCCGTCACGCTCTGGGGCGTTCTCAATACAGGAGCATTCAACAAGCTGGAAAACAGCTATGCCACCCTATTTCCAACCAATACTGCTACCATCACCCTTTCCGAAACCCCGGCTTCCAATCCTGCCGAAATACCTGAATTAATACCGGTTTCACCGGAACCGGAAATTATTGAAGCCGAAGTAGTACCAGAGCCTGCTCCCGTCCGTCCTAATTCATTCTTCATCATCACCGGTGCATTCGGCGTGGAAGAAAACGCGAACAACCTGGTAAGGGATCTGCGCTCCAGGGGTTACGATGCATCCATCGCCGGACAAAACAATCAGGGTTTATACAGGGTAAGCCTTCAGGGCTTCAGCAACAAGGAAGAAGCCCTTATCCGCCTTGAAGAACTGAGGAATAGCGATTTCCCTGGCGCCTGGCTGCTGACCAGACGGTAAAATCCCGCTCAATTTTATATTTTTGCACACGGTTTGAGGCTGTCTCAGAACCGAAAGTATTTTATTGCCCGGCAGCAAACGGTATCGCCGGAACCCAGGATAATCTGGGAGCTTAAGACATCCCCGGGCATATGCAGTAATAACCTTTTGCAACAGAATAAACCTTGACAAAGCGAAAACTTGACCGTTTTGAGGAGAATGCCACTTTCCCTCACCTTTTTCAGCCCTCGTTCGAAACCCTGACTTCGGGATACAGCCAGAAAGGACGCTGGCACGAATTCTTCGGCAATCAGCACCCGCTGATACTGGAGCTGGGCTGCGGAAAAGGTGAATACACCGTTGCCCTGGCAAAACAGTATCCCGAAAATAATTACATAGGCATCGACATTAAAGGTGCCCGGATCTGGAGGGGCGCCAGGACCTCCCTGGAAAACGGACAGAAAAACGTTGCCTTTCTGCGGATGCGAATCGATTTAATTCTTAACGCTTTCGCCGAAAATGAATCCTCCGGAATCTGGATTACCTTTCCCGACCCTCAGCCGGCAAAGGCGCGCAAGCGCCTTACCTCGCCCATGTTCCTGAATCGCTACCGCAGGATCCTGAAACCCGGAAGCATCCTACACCTGAAAACCGACAACCTAGCACTTTTTGAGTACACTCTTGAGACAATTGCCGAAGAAAAACACGAGTTGCTGATGCACACCTTCGACCTCTACAACAGCAATCTCCAGGAAGACGTGATGCTCACGCAAACCCATTACGAAAAGTTGTTTCTTGCAGAGGGCATCCCCATCAAATATCTGAGATTCCGCTTAGGATAACAGCCGTCAAAACCATAGAAGACCCCTCTTTCTTCGAAAAAGTATACGCCGTCGTCCGGCTCATTCCATACGGAAGGGTAACTTCCTACGGCGCCATTGCCGGATACATCGGAAGCCGGCTATCTGCACGCATGGTAGGCTGGGCAATGAATGCATCCCATCAGCATCGCGAACCGCTTCCGGCACACCGCGTAGTGAACCGGAACGGAATGCTCACGGGAAAGCATCATTTCGGCACCCCCGGGATTATGCAGCAGCTGCTGGAACAGGAAGGCGCAACAGTTGAAGACGACCGCATTCTGAATTTTAAGGAAATGTTCTGGGATCCGGCACAGATGCTGCAACAGGACTGATCCGGTATGCACCGGACTGCAGGTCGCGCCGCAACCTTACCTCAGAGGATTCCGGGACAGGCCTTCCGGACCGAAACACCGGGTGTCTGTATTATCCAGAAAATTCATAATTACCGGTGCGGGTATAATAAAAGTCACACCCGGCACATGCTCCTTAACGGGATCTATGAATACTGCTCCCCGGTATGGCAGGGAGGTGTTGTACGATTTCTCGTGAATGCGCGATTCGGGACGCAACTGAAAACGGGTACGGGCTGCAACGGATCGACCTATACCAGCAAGCCTGAATACCTCGGCATAATTGTCCCACACAAATGCCGCTGCACCGCTGCATCCTTCACTAAACGGAGCATCGGTAACCAAAAGCCGGTCGTTATCCCGGCATCTGCTTAGTATTCCTCCCGTTAACACTGCCTTTCCTGAAGGATATCCAAGCATCCATACCCGGTCGCCCCAGCGAGGAAAACCGGAATCGTCAACCGCAAGGAGTGAAACCATACCCGAAGTTCCAAAATAACGTTGAATACGGATTAGTGCCAGATCGTTTTCAGGATCTTCCGAACAAAGCAAAGCCGGCCAGTGGGTACGACCGTCGCTGACGACCACCAGCTGATCCGACTTCACCGAAATTCCGAGCAAATAGCGGTTGCCATACCTGTCGGCACGGTCGTCGTAAGAAAAAACAGTATCAGGATAGCTAACCACATGCCGGCAAGTAAGCAAAACGGCTGCAGAGTCGTCGGTTGAAACAACCAAAGCAGTGCCTCCGAACGACTCATTCGAATGCTGCCGGGTCCGAACCCCCGACAATTCCACACCATCCGATTTCAGCATTTCAAGGGTAATGTTGCTGCCCGGTTCAAATACCTGCGTTTCATAGCCAACATAAGAAACCACCCGCAACACGCGTTCACTCAGCGTATTGAACTGTTCCTGCATCAGCGTATTCTCAAAATCCGATGCATAGCTGGGCATTCCACGGCCGGCTTCCTCCATCGGCAGCGTTCTGCAACCGGAGAAGACAGCCACCAGTATTAAAACCAAAGAAAGCAGCCTTTTTTCCATTCGGTTCTTCAGAGTTTTTGCAATCTAAAAAAAGCCAGTTAATAAAAGCGAAAACATTTCTGCCGGAAAGTTCAGGAATGACCTTTTTAACGCTCCCGGAAACCACATTTCTGTGCAGAAGCCATAGAAGACCTGTTAATACCTTCATTACCAATGTAAAGATAAGGAATAATTACCCAGGAGATTTTTTTTTGCTCAGCAGCCCTGAACTGCACAACCATTCGCCAATGGAACAAATCCGAAAATACATGGGGTAAGCAATGTATATCCGGGACGCCTGCGGGAGCAACACTTTCTCCAGTCATAACAAAAAGCTCTATCTTTACACGGTCTAAATTAAAAATATTTTTTTGCAATGTCGTACACGAAAAAAGAGATAACAGACGCACTCCGAACCGTTAACGATCCCGACCTGCGCAAGGATCTGGTTACGCTTAACATGATTGAGGACGTTGAAGTTGAAGGCAATAAAGTTTCGTTCAAGGTCGTGCTGACCACACCAGCCTGTCCGCTGAAGGATAAAAT
>JALHHH010000080.1 GCA_022837485.1 Bacteroidales bacterium | reverse complement strand
GTTAACGGCAGCACGGGAGCCGCATCAAACTGACACAGAGGTCCGATTTGTGCGAATTCGGGGGTGATCTGAGGATCTATGGTGATGTCCATCGTTACCACTACCGCACAAACGCCTGCGTCCGGGGTAAATGTATAGGTAAAGGTTCCCGGGGTGCTGGTGTCGATTACCAGCGGATTCCAGGTGCCGTGAATGTCGTTTTGAGACATCGACGGCAGATCGGGAGCCAGGGTAAACTGACACAGAGGTCCGATCTGTGCAAACAGAGGCGTAAGCTCTTCCGTTATCGTAATGTCTATGGTGGTTACGCTGGCACACTGCCCGGGATCGGGGGTAAATTCGAAGGTGTAAGTGCCGTTTACCAGGGTGCTGATGCTTGCCGGATTCCAGGTTCCGGTAAATCCTTCGAGGGAGGTAAGAGGCAAATCGGGAGGCGCGCTGTTCTGGCAAAGTGGTCCGATGGGATCGAAGGTCGGGACGATTTCGTCCGTAACTTCTATATCCATAGTAACTTCAAAAGCGCACTGTCCGGCATCCGGGGTAAAGGTGTAGGTGGTAATGCCGCTGGTGGTGGTGTTTATGACGGCAGGATTCCAGGTTCCCGCGATGCCGTTGGGGGATGCAGGTTCAAGCACAGGCGGGGTACTGTTCACGCACAAAGGACCGATGGGTGCAAAGTCGGGGGTAAGTTTTTCCAGAACTTCCACGTCCATGGTATACACGGCAGCACAGAACTCTTCATCCGGAGTGAAGGTGTAGGTGAAGGTGCCGAAGACATCCGTATCTATCGCCGGGGGATTCCAGGTGCCGGTAATGCCGTTGTCGGATGTTAACGGCAGCACGGGAGCCGTCTCAAACTGACACAGAGGTCCGATTTGTGCGAATTCGGGGGTGATCTGCGGATCTATGGTGATGTCCATGCTTACCTCCGTTGCACATAGCGCATCGGTAGGGGTAAAGGTATAGGCGTAGGTTCCAGGGGTGCCGGTGTCGATAACTCCCGGATTCCAGGTTCCCGTTATACCGTTGTCGGAGGTTAATGGGAGAGGCTCCGGCGTTGAATACTGACAAAGCGGACCAATTTGTGCAAACAGAGGTTCGATCTCCATATCGATTACGATCTCCAGGGTGGTTACACTGGCGCACTGACCTTCGTCCGGAGTAAAGGTGTAGATGAAGGTTCCTGCCGTTGTGGTTGCGATTACCGAAGGATCCCAGGTTCCGGTGATGCCTTCCAAAGATGTTGTTTCCAGGCCGGGGGGCGTGCTGTTCTGGCAAAGCGGACCTATCGGATCGAAGGTCGGGATGACTTCGTCTTCCACCGTTACGGTAAGTTCGGCGGTAAGGGCGCACTGATCCGGATCCGGGGTAAAGGTGAAGGTAAAGGTTCCTGCTGCGGCGGTTGTGATGACTGCCGGATCCCAGGTTCCCGTTATGCCTTCCAGGGATACCGGTTCTAGAACGGGAGGCGTACTGTTGATGCACAAGGGGCCGATGGCGGCAAAGGTGGGCTGCACCTCCGGATCGATGGTGATTTCCATGACTGCCGTGGTGGCACACTGTCCCTCATCCGGAGTAAAGGTAAAGGTGAAAGTTCCTGCCGTTGTGGTGGAAATGCCTGCCGGACTCCAGGTTCCGGTGATTCCTTCCAGGGACGACAATTCCAGATCGGGAGCCGTGCCGTTCTGGCAAAGCGGACCGATCTGTACAAAGGTCGGGATTACTTCCGGCAGGATTATAATTTCTATGGACACGGATATGCCGCACTGAGCGGGATCGTCCGGGGTAAAGGTGAAGGCGTACGTTCCCGGGGTGCCGGTGTCGATGACTCCCGGATTCCAGGTTCCCGTTATGCCTTCCAGGGATGTAAGTTCAAGAACGGGAGGCGTGCTGTTCTGGCACAGCGGATCGATGGCCGTGAACGTGGGCGTGATTTCCGGACTTATGGTGATGTCCATGCCGGTTGCCGTTGCGCATTGTCCTTCGTCCGGGGTAAAGGTATAGGTGGATAAGCCAACGACGGAGGTATTGATGACCGGCGGATCCCAGGTTCCGGTGATGCCTTCATCGGAAGAGGAGGGCAGAGGAGGCGGGATGCTGTTCTGGCAGAGAGGGCCGATCTGTGCAAACGCAGGTTCTACTTCGGGAAGCACCGTAATCACCACCTCACCCGAGATGGTATCGCAGCCGTTGGCGTCGATGATGGTATAGAAGAGGGAATACGTGCCGGGAGCGGTGCCGTTAAACACAGGATTCTCCGTATTGGGATCGCCCAGGAACAGCGCGCCGCTGCCAATCCACTGGTGTTCGTTGGGAGGCTCGGTACCTCCGGTGTGCGAACCGAAAAATTCCATGCTTTCGTTGATGCAAAGTTCCGCCGTGAGGGGACTTGCAACGGCGATCAGCAGTTCGGGTTGCGTAAGGATGACCTCACCCGTGGTTTCGCAACCGGCAGCATCGGTTATTATATAGGTATAGGTGCCGGCCGTCAGATTCTGGAACAGACCGGTTCCGCTGGATGTTCCGTTTAAGGTATAATTGTACGGTTCGGTTCCGCCCGAAGCGGAAAGGGTAACCGAACCGTCGTTGCCGCCAAAGCAGCTTATGTTTATCAATTCAACGGCGGCCTGCAGATCGTTGATGGTAACGATGAGCGAAGAGATGGCCGGCGTACAGGCATCGGTGTTACCTTGGCCCTGTGCCGTAAGGGTAAGGATTACGCCTCCGGCAGCAATATCGTTTGGTCCGAACGTATAGGTCGGATTCAGCAGGGAGGCATCGTCGAAGGTGCCGTCGCCTGAGGTAGTCCATAAAAGGGCGCTGTAGTCCATGGCTGCGGCCTGACTCAGTGTCAGCGGGTCGGGAGCGCACAGGGTGATGTTTTCGCCTGCATAGGCATCGGGCTGTTCAAAAACGGTGATGTATCCCAGCTGGGTGGTATCGCAGCCGTTGGCGCCGTATTGCAGATTGGTAAGATCGTAAACTCCCGCGGGAACATTCCAGATAATGGTAACGGTATCCACTTCCTCGGGCAGGGTCGTCACCGTGCCGAATGGATCGGTCAGAAGCCAGGTATAGGTCGATCCCGCTTCTCCGTCGATGCGGTAGTACCTTTCGGCACCCACACACACCCTGTCGATCTCATACTGACCCGCCGCACGGAGTGCAGTAAGCGCCAGTATAGTCAACATCACGTATCTGAGTTTGTTCCGCATACCAAAAAATTCAAAAATTCAAAAAATGTAAAAATTCAAACCAACTGTTCACCCATCTCCTGATCGAAAGACCCGCACAAGGACGCAAAGATTTTTTTTAGCATTTTCTTTTCCTCTGCCTTTGGTTCCTTTCATTCGACCTTTTTTCTTGTCATCACTTCACCTCAACCGCCCTCGGCACCTCCTCCTCAAGGAGAAGGACATTCCTGTCGGGCATTTTACTATTCATTCAATATTCAACTCTTTCCCTGCTTCCCTTCCTCTTTTCCTCGTCGCCTTGTCCATTTTATTGAAAACCAATGTTCCAATTAACCTTTCTTCCTTTCTCCTTGTCTCCCCGTCCCCTTGTCTCCTTGTCGTATGCGTTGAAAACCAATGTTTCCGGCCACATTGTCCCTTCTTCTACGGGTCGTACTGATAAATCGGTCCGCCATCCGGTCTCGGTTTCACGGTCAAAGTTACGCTGTTCGACGGATCGATGTTGGTTCCGTTGGCATCGGTAACCCAAAGTACCCTGTACGTAGTGGTTCTCATCGGGAGTATCTCGATAGTGTATGGGTTGTCGCTGATCCCGGTATAGGTTGTTGTAACCGGCGGATTGACTCCATCGTTGATTTCGAGTTCGAAGCTCCATGGTAAATCGCCGGTGAATGTAATAACCAAATCGGCTGTATCGCCGCGGCACACCTCCATGGGATTCACTTCCAGACTTGCGGTGGGCAGAGCGGGAAGCACTTCCACCAGCCAGAACTTCATGTTGTTGGTCGGGCAGTCGTTCACTGCCTCCACCTTCACCATATACATTCCGGGTACCAGGAAGGTAATATCCACCGACGAACCGGTATTTCCGGAGGGGAAGAATGCCGACGTAACCGGACAATTGCCCGGTACCACCGCCATATTAATTCCCGTGAAGTTGTCGTAGATTTCATACGTAATGTTCTCTTCCTGAGCAAACTGAACATCCACACTAAACGTAAACGTCTGACCCGCAAACACAGTAAGCGACTGGGCCGATGCGGATGCACCGGTCAGCAGCAGCACCAGGGCTACGGCTAACAGTCTTGCTATGTGTTTAAATGCGGTCATTCGTTCTTTTTAAGCTTTCGCGATTGTTAATCTTCTTCCATTTCTTTCACACCCAACAGATTCGAAAAAACCTGCCGGGAGCATTTCACTCCGTTCCACTGCTTTTTGCCTTTCTCTCTCTCCTCTTTCACTCCTCATCATTCATTATTCATTATTCACTATTCATTATTCACTATTCACTATTCATTCTCTCCATTGCCTTGTCCCCTGCGTTGAAAAGCACCGACTCCGGAGCAATCGTCCTTCGTCCCTTTTCATCGTCCTTCGTCCCTGACGAAGTAACATTGAGGACAAATGTTCCAATCAACCATCCCGGCTCATTGAAATCCAAATAGAAAAACCCGTGAAACCCCCACCGGGGGGAGCCGGGAGGAATTTCCTTCGTCCCAACTCGCATCGGGCGTCGGCCTCCTCTCCGGTCTCCTGTTGGTGTTGCAGGGGGAGGCATACCTCTTGCAGCATGACACACCCATTGCGCCTGCCCCCTGTAATGGTTTATGGTTTTTTCCATATACGTAGTATTATATGGTGTACAAAATGTGCCCATTCCGCGGCAATGCCGCAGTAAGCCCGGGCCGGACTATACGCTGTTAAAGCATATTGCTCCGCTTCCTGGCAATACCCTTTCGGGAATGTATTGGCTCATACCAAAAGCTCGTTTCATTGTCGTTCACTCTTTGTGGACAATGGGTTCCGTGCGGGTGGTAAGTACCGATGTATTCCGGCCGGTATGGCCGTGACACCTCTGCTTACGGATCTGTTATTCCTGTAGCATTTCGCTTTCGACGCTGTCGGGTATGGCCGGTGCCGTCCCGCGACTGTATGGATGCGCTGCATCCGCCCTTACACGGGGGGCTGTATAAAATCCGGACATTCACCTTATGCTTCATAGGCTTTATGTTCCTGGAATTCCACGATTAAATCCGTTTTCGTTCTACCACTGCCGGAAACCCTTTCCGGCTTTCTCTCTCACTATTGTAAGCCTTACAAACGGAACCAACGGGGTTCACGCTTCAGGCGGGAAGGTCAATCCGTGTAAATGCGGGCGGTTAAGACGGCGCAGGTATGGCATCTTTTTGCTGCTTCTGTTTTCCCGTTTCCGGGATGCTTTTCATGAGCAGGCAGACCGAAGGCTCCGCTTCCGCTCCCGATGATCGCCGGGTCCGGATCGTGCAGCTTTTTCAGCCATAAGATATTGTCCATACTTAGCCTTTCCTTCGCAGTGCGATGCGGATGCACAAGCCATCCCCGGTCGCCCGTCCCCGGCAGGGTTTGTAACCTGCCACGGAACCATATGGCCCGGTAAGCCTGTAACACTTCCAACTCCTTCTGCCTTTATCCATCTTAACTATGCGTTATAAAATCTGTGACAATGCCTCAACTACGCCAATCCACCTGCCCTTTTCCTAAACCCACTGCCTGCATCCTCTCTTACGTTCTATGTCCAATGCTCCAATGCTCCAATATTTCATTATCACATTATCACATTAGCTCATTACCACATTATCACATCACATTTACACTTCATTCTCGCATCGTCAGGCATGTTTCCATGCATCCCGGATTGTCAAATTCTATTAAAACCTGAAATCACATATCCGAATCTCTCAATCCGAAATCCGAAATCCGCAATCCGAAATCCTTTTCCTCCCTCGCCCTCCCCGGCCGGCACCCCGAAAGGTACCCGCCGGAAAGTGTTGGGATGAAAAAGCAACTTTAAGTTATACCATGTTTATGGAGTAACTTGTCCATTAAACGGTGTTGGTGTAACTGCTGTAACAGTTGGCCTTGGATCAAGTGTCTGGACTGCAGCATCAGCAAAAGCTGGATTAACAGTACAATCAGTTGCAACATCATCCTGTCCAGCTGCATTTACAGCATCGACTGCTAATGTTATTGTTGATATTGCTAGTCCTTCGTAATCATTGTTTGAAATAGTTACCCTTACATAAATTGATACACCATTTGCAGTGGATATAACAGAGGGATCAACATCAACTTGGGCAATTGTCCCAACAGTTTGAGTAGTTCCATCACCAGTTATTGTTCCAATTGTATTTGGATATGTACCATTTGTATAGCCCCATTCAACAAGGGCTGTTTGGTTTGCGAGAACTCCAGAAATTTGGAATGTAGGAGTGAAATAATCGGTAAAATTAGCCGCAATAACTTCAAAGTATTGGACATTAGTGCCAAAATCGTAATCCACTAATTGGGTCGTGGGATTATAAACGGCTTCCTGCACATCATCAAAACACTGTGTCTCAATATCACCATAATCAGATACAGCAGTGTTAGCGGGATCCCAGTTACGGATATCTACAGTAAATGCATTGATGGGTCGTATAGGAAATACCTTTAAATTATTTGCACAAGTAGCAGACTCGTAACTTACTACAACAAAAAGCTCTGCTGGATCTGCAGGACCATTAGCTGATAATCCATCAAATCCAGTGCCACCCCATGTGATAGAAGTTTGGGTTGGATTTTCTGAGACTGTTGCAGCTGTCTGATAATTAGTTGCTGCCTGCACGTAATTGCCATTGACAGGTTCCTGGTTGGCAACCGGTTGAATGGCTCCTTCTGTAATGAAATTTTCATCAGTTGTTGCAAACCACGTTGCACTACCGCCTAATGGAGATACGTCTGCTGAGTATATATAAGGAATACCAGCGACAGGAGCTAATGGATTATTAGTAGGACAGGTTATGGCTTGTGGAGCAGATCCTCCGATTGCACCTTGAGCGAAGACTTGACTTGTACTGGTCATAATGCCCAGTATTAATAAAATAAAAAGTTGCTTTTTCATTGTTTTAAGTTTTAAAAGTTTGTAATCAGATTGTTTTGAAAAATTAAAAGGTTTGTTTGTTGTGTTTTGTCCATGTCGGACGGTGTTTTGTTTTGTTAAACTTTTGTTTGTTTTACCCTTTACCGGGGTCATCTTCAGGTTTCCTTTCTCATAGGCAGGGATTTTGGTGGAACTTTGTTTTGTATTGGGGGCAAAAATTCCGGCCGGCCCTGTCGTTGTGGGAGAACAATGATGTTGGTAAGGCCGGAAATATCGTGGTGCAGGGCAGGTATTTACTTGCCTTGTATTCTTTTGTGCTTATTTTCTGTTTCAGTCTCATTGTCAATATGTTAATTACTGTTTATCCACTTCGGGCCTTGGCCGGATCAGGATATTTACGGAAACGGTGGCGGCTACATTGCCGTTACAATCGGTAACCATGTACGCAATGGTATGGGTCACATTTACATTAGCAGGCGTGCCCCACAGTTTGATCGGATCTGGCGAGCCATTTGAATCCGGATCGTAGGTTGAAGGTTGACCGGTGCCGGTAATGGAAGGTTCTCCGGTGCTGAAAGTAATTGTCCAGCTTATTTCGAGATCATCAGTATCGCAGCAATTGTCGTTAAGAGAGGCAGGGTCAATGTCAAGCACGGTGCTTCCTGCTTCTATTATGTACCAGTCAGGCCTGGTCCAGCCCGGCGGGAAAAGCGGCAGGTATATATCTTCCGGGACTATATCAGAATCAGGGCCGATCACTCCGTCATAAACCGCGGAGAAAATTCCCGAAACGCAGAAATCAAACGGTCCGGGGGCGGTAAAGGTCGGGGGGGCGGTATCCTCGCTGGTCACGGTCCAGCTACCGGTAGCCTCGCAACCATTGGCATCGGTTACCAATACGGTATAGGTGCCGGAAACAAGGCCGGTAAGGTCTTCATCAGTGCTGGTAAAGCCAGCCGGGCCTGTCCATGCATAGGTATAAGGCGGGGTGCCGCCGGTAACGGTGATGTTTATGGCGCCGTTGGATTCGCAATCTCCATCGGTTACAATACCTGAAACGGCAACAGGATCAACAATGCTGTTTGTAACTATTGAACTGTTGTTGCTCAGATTTGGGTCTATGAAAGGAAGAGAAAGAAGGACATTCGCCGTATTGATAACCAGGTTAGCGATGTCGCAACTGACTTTTCCGGTAATGACAATGGTTTGCTGTCCGGGGACCCCCACCGCCATATTGGTAAATATCCAGGATTCCGGCCATACGCCTGCCTGCGCAACACCATTTAATGTCCAGGATGTGGGTCCGACAACCTGCGCGGGCATATTATCCAGCAATGTAACCTCGGGTGCCACCGCCGGCCCATTGTTGGTCACCACAAGGGTATAGGTAATATTTTGTCCGGCAGTAATAGCCCCAACCGGGGAAACCGTCTTCACCACCGAAATATCCGCTTCTCCATCCACCTGAACATCAAATTCACAGGTAGCTTCATTTCCGCAGGCATCGGTGGCGGTCCAGGTAACGGTGGTAAGGCCCTGGTTGAAGGTTACGCCGTTGAGGGTGGTGTGGGGGCCTGTGGTTGTTACTCCGGAAAGCTGAGCCTCCAGCGTTACTGTGCCGGAGCAGTTATCGGTAGCGGTGGCATCCCAGCCGGTGCCGGAGTGGATATAGACATTGCCGGAGTTGACGGTGACGGTTTGATCTCCAGGGCATGTAATCTCCGGATCAATATCATCCACCCTACGCTGCAGGGTTTGCTGTACATCAATGTAATTTCCGCAGTCATCCGTCACACGATAGGTGCGGATGGTCGTTTCAGTGCAGTCAATTAACGATGGTGGCCCATCTTCAAGCCAGGTAACGGTAGGCGTACCGCAATTGTCGGCTTCATCGGTAACAACGGTGATATCAGGAAGCGGGAAAGTGCCGTTGCAGCCTGTTAATATGATATCTGCAGGATTGCTGGCCGTTGGATCTTCAGTATCCACGGTGCGGATAAGGTTCTGCGTTACATTGATGCTGTTGCCGCAAGCATCTGTAACACTGTAAATTCTTACGATTGTTTCCAGGCAGCCAACCGTAGTAGGCGTTCCATCACTGACCCATGCAACGGTTGGCGTTCCGCAGTTGTCATTT
>JALHHH010000005.1 GCA_022837485.1 Bacteroidales bacterium | reverse complement strand
ACACTTGTTGTAATGCTTCCGGAAGATAAATTTGTATTTTTAACCTTTTTCCAGAGCGTACAACAAGTGTGCGCTGCAGCTCATGCAGGGCACACACAGGCGGTATAGCCAATAAGGGTTTCTGTGGTATGCGAAAGGTTGTAGCCCGCTTCAACTTCTCGTGTAACTTAACGGGAAATCGCCCGCAATCCCTTACTGCATATAGCCTCAACCGTCCATCGCGCATTGCAAAGAAACATTTGAGAAAGTCATTTCCATTCCCGGGCAATAACGTAACATGAATAAGGAACGTATTTTAAACGTCA
The DNA here is from genome assembly GCA_022837485.1 of Bacteroidales bacterium. GTDB lineage: Bacteria > Bacteroidota > Bacteroidia > Bacteroidales > Lentimicrobiaceae > Lentimicrobium. Next base: position 55,898 of record JALHHH010000005.1, on the reverse strand, counting down.
GAACAAGATCCGAATGGAGAAACTGGCTTCAGCAAAATTTCAGTATTGAGACCGAAATCTGGCTGGTTTATGCTAAAAAATCTTCCGGCGAACAGCGGATTCCATACAATGATGCAGTAGAAGAAGCCCTGTGTTTTGGCTGGATAGACAGCACAAACAAATCCCTTGACAAAAACCACACAATTCAACGATTTTCACCCAGAAAACCCAGCAGTAAATATTCACAACCTAATATAGAACGACTGAAGTGGCTAGCCGGAAACAATTTAATTCATCATACATTTGTTGAAACTGTTCAAGAGATTATTTCACACGAGTTTATCTTTCCGAAAGACATTTTGGATGAACTAAAAAAAAATAAAACCGTCTGGAATAACTACATAATATTTCCAGAGCAATATAAACGAATTCGAATTGCCTACATTGACAGTGCACGGAAACGGCCAGAGGAATTTACTAAACGACTTACAAACTTTATTCAAAAGACACGGGACAATAAACGTATACCAGGGTTTGGAGGAATTGACAAATATTATTAACCAAAAATTCCTGACTTCAAAACAACAAAATACAACGAAACCTGACCAGCGGTAAAATAAAAGTTTCTGTTTTCCCGTAATAATCATTTCTGCTCACCCGTCAGCTCGTCACGATGGTTAAGAATACGATCACAAAATACGGCGCCTAAACTTTCCAACTGTCGTTACAGGGCGATAAAGTAATTTTATATTGGAGAAATATCTGAGTGCAAAAAAAACACAGATAAAACAATAAAACCATGAAAACGAAATTAAGGCTTGCCTTACTGAATCTGAGTACAATAGTAATTTTAGTGTTTCTATTCATATCCCAATCCGCCGGCCAGAATACAGATTTCCTGACATTATCAAAAGAGAGTCGGCATTTTACCTTCTATTCAACCAGCGAGGATATTGATATTTTAGATTCACTGGCAGCGATTTTAGAAAAAAATTATGCCAGAATCACAGATCATTTGGGAATACAGATTGACAAGAGAATCCAAGTCAAAGTATTCCCAAACATCAATGCTTTTCATGCCGCCATAGGTTATAGTAACGCACCGGAATGGATGGTCGGGACATGTATTGATGATGAATTAATGATGGTATCACCACGGAATCCGGGGAGTATGCATACCTATGAATCTCTTATGCAAGTGGTTGTTCATGAATTTGTACATATAGCCGTGTATTATGCAATAGGAGATAAAGCAGTAACCAGGTTACCGAAATGGCTTAGCGAAGGTTATGCACAATATGAAGCAGGTCAAATAAATGATCACATCAGAAAATCCGTAAAATCGGGTTTTTCGGAAAAAGACCCGCCAAGCTGGTCGCAACTCGATTCTGCATCGTATATAGAATTTGGAAACATGAACGGTTATGGATTATCTGTAACCATAGTTGAATTCCTGATCGGCTCCTATGGTTTCGAAAAAATGTCATTACTGATAAGGGAACCTGAAAATATTGAAACGATATTTGGCTTGTCAAAAGAAACACTGGAAAATCAATGGATATGGCATTTTAAGCATGAAAAGATAAAATAATCCCACTCCCCTATGGCAAAATACGTTTCGCATACTGTGTACATTTGTCTCATAAATCTGAAATAAAAGATGCAAAGTGAAAATAGAAAAGATATCAGAAAACAAAAAGCGGTTCCTTGACTTATTGTTGCTGGCTGACGAGCAGGAACGTATGATCGACAAGTATTTGTCCAGCGGTGACTTGTTCGCTTTATACGACGGCGACTTAAAAAGTGTTTGTGTAGTATTGCCCGTGGATAAAGATACCTGCGAATTGAAAAACATAGCGACGTACGAGAGATATCAAGGCAAAGGGTACGGCAGGGCACTGCTGAATTTCATTTTCAGCTTCTACAAAAGTATTTATAAAACCATGCTTGTCGGAACAGGCGAAGTACCTGCAATTTTGTCTTTCTATGAAAGTTTCGGATTTAAAGAGTCCGGGCGGGTAAAGAATTTCTTTACAGACAATTATGACCATCCAATGTTTGAGAACGGCGTACAACTAATGGACATGATTTATCTTAGAAAGGACTTGCAGGAATAGCGGAACAGAGAACAAACGAGATTAAAATGCGGAACTTATAGGCAGAACCCCGTCGACCTTTTACACAGCACCGTTGGGAGAATCGTCCATTTTTTGAGGATTTCTGTAAAATTGGCGGATTGATGCGGTGCCGGGCAGAGACATCGTCCGCTAGCGCGAACATTTTAAGCATGCGAATGTAACCTGACAGCATATTTCGCGTACAATCGTTATTCCATCCTTAATAGAAATTCACAATGAGCGACAAAACAAAAGAGTTGAATTCCAGTATTAAACTGGTGAACAACAGGCTTCATTTCACGGGATCCGCCGGCAGCAACGATCCTGTTTCTATAGACTACACTGCTCCTCTGGGGGATGATCTCGGTTATACTTCCCTCGAGCTGCTGCTGTTGAGCTTATCCTCCTGCCTTGGCAGTGCAATGCTCACATTCATCAGAAGAATGAACAGAACAATCACTGAATTCGAAATTACGGCCAAAGGTGTCAGAAAAACAGAACATCCGACGGGATTTGCCTCCATCCATCTGGAAATCAGCCTGACCTCGCCCGATGCCATCCCGGAAGAGGTGCAAAATGTCATCGATCTTGCAGAAGAAAAATACTGCCCGGTCCGGTCGATGATTAAGGGAAGTACAAACGTTGAAACGTCGTTTAAAATAAATAACGTCCGGTGATTAACATTGTCAGGTTCCCAAACAAGGCTCAGTAAACATCAGGAGGCTGATCGTCGGCGCAACGATTTGTGTGCATTACAGGAACTTCATTTCTTAACCTCCAGGACACGACAATGCATTAAATTACTGCAATTTAACTTAAAACAGGTATCGATTCTGACCTCATCTCAATCAAAAGAATTAAATGGAAGCCAGATATGCAAAAAACGACGAAATCCAGTAAATCCTATCACTGATAAAGTCCAAATATATACTGGGTGTTACCTGAAATCAGAGTTTTACAGTCAATGTTTGATAAACCTTATTCATAAGAGACAAGCGATTGTACAATAAAAATGGACAGACGTTTACCGATATTTAAATGCCAGTCCTTTATTGTCAGATCACTACTAAGTAAGGGCAGGTTTTTTAAAAAAAGTGCCTAACTCCACCATTCCGGGACAGAAAACAAAATATAGCCAGGCGGTATAAATGAACCAATTAAGTCAGAATTCACCAAATACAATAATGCAAATGATGTTTATCAAATGTTGAGCAGGTACATCCTGAACAGCTTACTTCTGCACTTCATAACGAGACGGATTAAACCGTAAAATTTCATTTTGCATACGTATAATTAAATATATGCAGTTTTTTTACGTCTCTCTAATCAAAAACGGAGAAAGATTGTACATTTATCGGGATTTTCCGGCCGGTACCGATGCACCAGAAACTGCATCTGCCTGGGCCTTAAACAGACCATACGAAAAGCAAATAATCCGGATAATGAAAAAGGCTTTACTCATTCTTACTTTTTTTACTGCTTGCCTGGCTTTCTGCTGTGGACAAACTACCGCCGATACGCTTACGCTAAAGAAGGAAAGGGGCGACTATCGGTTTTATCAGGGAGAGAACAGGCTGCCGACAAGTCAGTTTATAATGACTTTAAAATCCAATGAACAGGCATACAAGCAGTTTAAATCTGCTCAGGCCAATTATACCCTGGCTCTGGTTCTGAGTTATACCGGGGGTTTCCTGATCGGTTATCCTATAGGAACCGCGATTGGGGGTGGTGAACCCGAGTGGGCACTGGCCGGAATAGGATTGGGATTGGTTGCCATATCGTTTCCAATCAATCAGGGTTACATTGTTAAAACAAAAAGAGCTATAAACACATATAACCGAAGCCTTCAGTCAAGTACAAAACGGGATAAAAGTGAATTAAAATTAACGTTGAACGGGAGCGGAATCGGATTAACACTCCGATTTTAAAATTGCCGGTTCTCTCCTACCCTGGAAAAGATTCCCGGCCAGAAGGTTTTTTATACGGAAACGGCCGGTACCCGATACTGAGAAAGGGAATTTAACAAAAGGAAGAATTTTGAGATCCATAAAATATATTGTATTTGACTTCGACGGAACCATTGCCGATACCATAGAACCGGCTTTTAACATCTTTAATTCAATAGCTGCAGAATATAATTTCCAGCCAATCACGAAAGAAGACCGGGAAGAGATTCGCATGGGGAAGCCAAAAGATTTTCTGAAAAAATACGAAATATCAGAATTTAAATTACTTCTGATATTACTTCGGGTAAGAAAAGAAATGGGGAAACGTATTCTGGAAATAAAGCCTGTAAAAGGAATCCGGGAATCCCTGCACGAAATTAAAAAATCGGAGTTTCGCCTGGGGATACTTACATCAAACGCAAAATCCAACGTCGAACTGTTCTTAAGAAACAGTGAGTTAAAGGATATAACAGACTTTATTTACAGTGGAAAAAGTCTTTTCGGCAAGCATATAGTAATGAAGCGTCTTTTCGACAGAGAAAAGATTAATCCCGGTGAGATAATATACGTTGGCGATGAAATACGGGATATTGAAGCTTCGCGCAATGCAGGAGTAAAGGTTATAGCCGTGAGCTGGGGACTAAGCAGCAGGAAGCTTTTAGAAAGCGCTGAACCGGATCAGATTGCAGATACGCCGAAAGATCTGATGCAGTGCATTCAGAGGATTTTAATACTTCCTGAAGTCCCGGCACATAACACAGACTGATAGAGCCGCATCATCAATAAAACCGGTAACTGTTCAAATGAAAGCCAGTACGGGAAGGCATTTTTAGTACGTTAAATAATATGTGGAAATTGTCCGGATCGTAACCATTGGCAAACCAGGCAAAACAATTTTATATATATCTAAAGAAGTGAAACATACTGTTATTGACTAATACACCCTTTCCCCGGATAACCACCTATTTTTACAGAAACGAGTCGAATACCTGTTTCAGTTCGTGCGCAGGTGTAACTCCCGACTTTTGCCATACCAGTTGTCCGCGCTGGAACAGCGCAAGGGTCGGAACACCCTGAACCTGATACCGTGCAGCAATTGCCGGATTTTTATCCACATCAATTTTTATTACCCGGATACGGCCATTCATTGCACGGGCTACTTCGGCAAGAATGGGCGACTGTATCTTGCAGGGCTGACACCATTCGGCATAAAAATCAACAAGGACGGGCGTACCCGACGCAATTATTTCAGCAAAATTTCCTTTCATATTAGTTTGATTTTCGCGGAAGTCCTCATATCCAAGACTGTTTTCAGCTTCAGTCACAAATCAGGATTCCGGCAAATTTATATGCCGGATTATCAAAAAAAATACCATTGCTTAAGGGACGCCCTTTTTGTCAGGCGTAACTGACAGATTTACTGTTTTATAGTCAGACTATACAAATTTTTGCGGATAAGCAGATACCGGATGCTTTATCGGTAAGTGCATTAATCCGAAAAGTGTTCGTTGTTGATAGTGAAATTGCTCATTTCGAACCGATTATTTATAAATTTTTGGATAAAACAGGATAAATTGGTATTAACTTTGTGCATAAACAAGTTGCGGAAAAGAAATTGTAAAGATATGAACGACATGAAAAAACTGCTCATAGCCGGACTGCTTCTGATAATAGCCGGATGGGCCTGCAGTCCGCAAAAAGAGAGTACATCTTCAACCAGCACGGCCGCTAACGTAATGATTGACAGCACGGAATATGAAATAACGATCATTGATCCGCATTTTGACCGTTGGTATCTGATGAACTACAGTCCGTCGAGGGACAGGAGCAATAGCTTCTACCGGAGCATGAACAACATTGGCGTTTCGAACTGGAACGATTATTTCAACCGGGGCAGGTACAGCCACGTGATAGGAAGTTATTTGCACTTCAACCCTTCCGTTGATTACGGCATGGAAGTAAACCGGAGGCTTTACTGGTATTTCAGGTATCTGGAAGAGAACTACAGGGTACGCTTATTGCGCTGATAATCTGAAATAAAACCAGGCCGGCATTCGAATGCGTTTCAATCTAATGAATCCTTCCGGTTTGTCTGCTAATGATTGCAATAATTTCAGCGGCATCGGGTTTGCACCATATGATGTCCTTATCTTTCCGGAACCAGGTAAGCTGTCGGCGGGCATAGCGCCGGGTATTGGTCTTTATTTTCCCGACGGCTTCCTCACGGGTAATTTCACCGCTGAAGTAGCTGTATAATTCCTTATATCCCACGGTATTAAGGGAATTGAGGTGACGTTGGCCATAGTACTTTCGTGCTTCCTCTTCCAGTCCGGCTTCCATCATTTTATCCACCCTTTCGTTAATCCTCCGGTGCAATTCAGCCCGCGGCAGGTCGATTCCAATTTTTACAGGAATAAAATCCCGTGATACGGGAGTGTTGGTATGAAACGATGAAAACGGTTTGCCTGTTGAAAGGCAAACCTCCAGAGCCCGGAGCAAACGGTTGGGATTTGCCGGATCGACCTTTTCCGAATAATCCGGATCCAGCTTGCGGAGCATGGTTCTAAGTGCCGGCAATCCTTCATCCTCCAGCAGTTTTCGCAGCATTTCGCGTATCTCCGAATTTCCGGCCGGCAATTCATCCAGTCCTTCGCACACCGCTTTGATGTAAAGACCTGAACCTCCGGTTAGAACGACGAAATTGCTGACGGCATACAGTTTATTGAGCAATCGCAGGGCATCGGCTTCGTATTGGGAAACATCGTATGCCTGTTCGGGATCCAGATGTCCGATAAAATGGTGGGGAACCAGGCTCAGCTGTTCCGCATCCGGTGCTGCGGTTCCGGTTTCGAGTCCGCGGTAAAACTGCCGGGAGTCGGCAGAAACAATTTCGCAGCCAAAATGGAGTGCCGTCTCAATTGCCAAGGCGGTTTTTCCTGAGGCAGTGGGGCCGGTGATTACGATAAGGTATTTTGATTTCGGGCGGGACATCAGCTAAAGTCAAGATCCTGTCCGAAAGTAGGTTCGGGAAGGTCTTCATCTTCGTTATCCATGATGTCGTCGAATTCACTGAGCAGCGCAACTTCGTCCTCCCCGTCGGGATCGGCCGGCATAAGCGGGGGGACTGCCTGTACCAGTTTACCTGTACTTTTTACGCATGTGGGATAAGCCAAAGCCGGATCGGCTTCAAATATCTTCAGCAGCTCTACAAAAAAGATTTTGGGATGCAGAAAATCATATTCATATAAAAGTCTCTGATGGGGATCATCGATGATGTCTTTTACCCTGACTTTATCCATTTCATCGATGGGCATGCGTCCGGGGCGGGGTCCGCGACGGTCGTCATCGTCTTCCTCTTCCGGCATGATTTCATCTTCCTGCATGTTAATCAGGGTAATCTCACGTTTTTTCCGCCAGTTACGGTCGCAGACAAAAAAGGATGCCAGCTCGTTACCGCTTAATTCAACCGATTCGCGAATAATCTGGTGAAAATCGGCAAATGTCTGTGAAGATAAAATATCGAAATCCCTGAGAAAATCTTCCTGATCTTCATGGAGCATTCTGAATCTGTAGGCGTGCATTGGTTTGATGGTGTTTGTTTACCGTGGTTAAAATTAATTGATTGGGTTTAAAAATCCAAATTCACGAATCTTCTTTTTTCAAAGGAATCAATCCCATTTTTTTTCCTTCATCCAGCATGAATGAATACGCCTTACCAAAGTCGTTTTCAAGCTTTCCGTCAAGGATGGCTTCGCGGATGGCCGTTTTGATCACCCCTACTTCCTTCCCGGGATTCAGTCCGAATGCTTCCATAATAACTTCGCCGGAAACGGGGGGCTGCCAGTTGCGCAGGCGGTCTTTTTCCTCAATTTCCCTGAGCTTTTCGCGAACCATGGCAAAGTTAGCCAAAAATCGCTGAACCTTTTCTTTGTTTTTAGATGTTATATCGGCTTCGCAAAGCGTCATCAGATCGTCGATATCGTCGCCTGCATCGAAAAGCAAACGCCGGACGGCCGAATCGGTTACCTCTTCTTCTGTTAATCCTATGGGACGCAGGTGCAGTGAGACAAGCTTCTGAACGTATTTCATTTTCTCGTTCAGTGGCAGGCGAAGTTGCCTGAAGATCTGCGGAACCATCCGGGCTCCTTTCACTTCATGTCCGTGAAACGTCCAGCCCTGATCCGGCAGGAAGCGGCGGGTGGGTGGTTTTCCGATGTCGTGAAGTACGGCAGCCCATCGAAGCCAAAGGTTACCGGTATTGGGCGCAATGCGGTCGAGGACTTCAAGGGTGTGGTAGAAATTATCTTTATGACCTTTGCCATCAACGGTTGCGGCACCTTTTAATGCGACAAACTGAGGGAAGATAATTTCCAGTAGCCCGGCCTTGTCGAGCAGCTTAAATCCCACCGATGGCTTTTCCGAGAGGATAATTTTATTCAGTTCCTCGCTGATGCGTTCACCCGAAATAATTTTTATGCGCCCGCTGTTCCGGCTTATGGCCCGTGAAGTTTCGGGATGTATGGTGAAACCTAGCTGTGCGGCAAACCTTACGGCACGCATCATACGCAGAGGATCGTCGGAAAAGGTGATATCCGGATCCAGCGGGGTTCGGATTATACCCTTCTCCAGATCTTCAATTCCTTCAAACGGGTCGAGCAGTTCGCCGTAAGAATCCCGGTTCAGGCTTATTGCCAGGGCATTAATGGTAAAATCGCGGCGTTTCTGATCGTCTTCGAGGGTTCCGGAGCTCACGTCGGGTTTTCGCGAATCGGGATGATACGACTCACGGCGTGCACCCACAAACTCCAGCTGCAGATCGTCGAGGTGAAACATGGCTGTGCCGAAATTGCGGAAAACACTCACCGGGTGATGTCCCTGAAAGGAAGAAGCAACCTTTTCAGCCAGCAATATCCCATCTCCTACCGTCACAAAATCAATGTCTTTCGAGCCGCGCTTCAGAAAAAGATCCCTTACGTACCCACCGATTACATATACAGGCACTCCGGTTTCCGCAGCCATTTCTGCCACTGCTTTAAATATGGGATGATTAAGTTCAGCTGAAAGATTCACAGTTGCGTCGCTTCGTTTTTACCGCCTGCAAAGGTACGAAAGTATCTCACTTCTGTCACCCGTATGTCAGTACCCGCGCAGGCTTTACAGGACCGCGCCGGAAGGAAGCAGGGCTTTTTTTTAAACTCTGTCCGGAAAAAATACAGAAATTCAAAATTATTATAACTCTGTACTTTAGCCATTATAGAAGGGTTGAATTGTTTCTGATCATACACTTAAAGAACTTCTTATCAATCCGTTAAGAACAACATTAGTTATAATCATATATATCATACATATTTTTATAAGAATGGGAACTTAATCTGAAAGAAATTTGCCAAAAAGCCTTGGTGTTTGCCGGATGTTCCATAATTTTGATGCATTGTCAGTAGTTCAATCACAAAAAAATATCAGAAAAATGGCAAAAAGAACGATTGTAACCATGCCGGGCGACGGCATTGGAAAAGTAGTCCTGGAAGAAACTCTCCGCGTACTGGATGCAGCCGGGTTTGAAGCAGAATACATTCACGGCGATATCGGATGGGAATTCTGGTGCAATGAAGGCAATCCGCTGCCCGACAGAACCATTGAATTGCTGAAAAAACACAAAATTGCCCTTTTCGGAGCCATCACCAGCAAACCGAAGGACAAGGCTGCGGCAGAGCTTTCGCCTGCACTTCAGGATAAAGGTTACACTTATTACAGTCCGATTGTAAGCATGCGTCAAATGTTCGACCTAGACATCTGCATGCGGCCCTGCCGGACATTGCCGGGCAATCCCCTGAATTTTATCCGCAGAGGCAGCGGCGGACAGCCGGAAGAGCCTGTAGTGGATGTGATGATCTTCCGTCAGAACACGGAAGGATTGTATGGAGGCGTTGAATGGACAAATCCCGACGACACGGTTTACAATGCGCTGATGACCCATAAGAAATTCAGGGATAACTTTGCCTGGTGTCCAAGGCCTGAGCTGGCCGTTTCGACGCGCATCTTTACAAAAAAATACACCTCGCGAATCGTAAGGGCAGCATTTGAATACGCACAAAAGCGGGGTTTTGATAAAATAACGGTTTGTGAAAAGCCCAATGTTATAAGAGAAACCTCCGGCATGATGCTGAAAACGGCCCAGGAGATGAGTAAAAACGAATTTCCGGGCATCAGAGTCGAGGATGTGAACATAGATGCCATGATGATGTGGCTGACCAAAAATCCTGAAAACTACAATGTTATCGTTGCAGGAAACATGTTTGGCGATATCGTTTCGGATGCATTTGCAGGACTTATCGGTGGCCTGGGATTTGCCACCAGCGCCCAGTTTAATCCTGAGAGCGGAGTTGCCGTTTTTGAACCAACCCACGGTTCGGCACCCAAGTATGCCGGTTACGAAACCAGCATCGTTAACCCCATTGCCATGATACTATCGGCCGTTATGATGCTTGAGCATCTGAACGAAAATGAAATAGCCGGAAGAATTCGCAAGGCGGTGATAGATGTGGTTGCTGAAGGAAACACCAGGGCTTACGATATGCTCAAACTCAGAGGAACCCCGGATGTAGTCAACCAGGGTGCGGCCTCAACCCGCCGGATGGCCGATGCCATCATTGCAAAACTGAAAGCATAACGGAATTATTCAGCAAGAAACAAGGCTAAAGGAGTCAAAGCAATTTGGTAACAACTTAATTATGAAAATAATGATCCCGGAAATACATTCTAAATACATACAGCAGGCACAGGAACTCTGGCCCGAGCTGGAATGGATCAACGACCGTGCACTGCGTGAAGCCACAACAAACACCTGGGCACTGGCACTGCAAAAAAGCGTGCTCACACCCGCTGACCTGAACAGCATCCCGTTTACGCTGCTGGCCGGGCCCGATCTGAAGGTTACGTTTATGGACCACAAACGGGCGGTTGTACACATCTCGAAGGATTGCGGCAATCAGATGAATCTTTTCTTCAAAAACGACCTTCCGGTCAACATGGATGTTCTGATAGCAGGATCCATTCTTGCCGATGTTGGAAAACTTCTTGAATATGAGATGAAAGACGGCAAATCGGTGCAGGGAAGTTACGGCAAATACCTGAGGCATCCGTTCTCGGGCGTATCGCTCGCCGAAATGTGCGGGGTTCCTGCAGAAGTTTGTCACATCATTGCAACCCATGCCGGTGAAGGAAATATGGTAAAACGCTCCACGGAAGCCTATGTAGTGCATCACGCCGACTTCATGACCTTTGAACCTTTCCGCGAACGCTTAAAAATCTGAACCTGGTAAAGAGAGACGATTATGACAATTATAGAGAAAATTCTGGCTGCCCATTCACCACAACAATCCGTCAAACCCGGCGACATCATCGATGTATTCATCGATACGCGGGCTGCCCGTGACTTCGGTGGTGCCAATGTGGTAAAAAATCTGCTCGACAACGGACTGGAACTTGCCGATCCGGCACGTACCATTTTTACGTTCGACTGCAACCCGGGAGGGTCGGATCAGAAATATGCCGCCAACCAGCAATATTGCAGAATGTATGCCCGGCAGCAGGGCATAGCGGTGTATGATGTGGATTCCGGCATTGGCACCCATCTGGCCATCGACAAGGGCTTGGTATATCCTGGTTCCACCTTTGTATCCACCGATTCACATGCCAATATTATGGGAGCGATCGGTGCGTTTGGCCAGGGCATGGGCGATCAGGACATCGCAGCTGCCTGGGCTAAGGGATCCGTTTGGTTTAAGGTACCCGAATCGGTAAAAATCACGTTTACCGGCAAGAGGCCGGCACTGGTAACTGCAAAAGACATAGTGCTTAACCTTCTGTCGATTTTCGGTGCCAACAAACTGCTGGGCTACAGCGTAGAAGTTTATGGCGATGCCGTTGACGGGCTCACACTCGACGAACGCATCACCATTGCGTCGATGGCAACAGAAATGGGAGCCATCATTTTAATGTTTACCCCCTCTGTAAAGGTATTGGACGAACTCGAATCCCTTACGGGAAAACGTTTTACCGCAGTAACGGCAGATGCAGGAGCCAAATATGCTGAAAGTCATACAATCGATATTGGAAAATTCGTTCCCATGGTTGCCAATCCGGGCCACCCGCACGACAATGCCCCTCTGGAAACGGTAAAAAAGACCAAGATTGATTCGGCATTTATCGGAAGCTGTACCAATGGACGCATCGATGACCTCAGGATAACGGCAGAAATTCTGAAGGATCGCCGTGTTGCACCCGGGGTCGTTCTGAAAATTGTACCCTCGACGGATGAAATATGGCAGCAGGCCCTGGATGAAGGACTCATAAAAATCTTTAAGAATGCCGGAGCCCTGGTCTCCAATGCCGGTTGTGCCGGATGTGCAGCAGGTCAGATCGGGCAAAACGGTCCGGATGAGGTAACCATCAGCACAGGCAACCGCAACTTCGCCGGGAAACAGGGAAAAGGCTTCGTATACCTTGCCAGTCCCGCCACCGTTGCAGCATCTGCAATTGCGGGATACATCACCGATCCCGGTGATATTCCGTCGCAACCTGCTGTTTTTGAAAAAGCTGACGGAATAAAGCCTGTGGCAAAGCTCAAAAAAGCACCCGCACAAACCGAAACAACCGTTGAAGGCAGGGTTTGGGTCATCCAAAAGGACGACATCGACACCGATATGATTTTTCATAACCGGTATCTGGCCATCACCGACATCAACGAAATGGGCCAATACACCTTCGACAACCTCAAAGGGTACGAAGACTTTTCCAAAGAAGCCCAGCCCGGAGATATTGTGGTGACCAGCAGGAATTTCGGAGCCGGAAGCTCGAGGCAACAGGCGGTGGATTGCTTTAAATCGCTTGGAGTCACCTGCATAATTGCCGAGTCGTTTGGTGCCATCTATGAACGCAATGCCATTAATGCCGCGCTACCCATCCTCACCTATAAGGAAGGTATGATTGAAGAGACGGGGCTGGAGACGGGACATCGCATTCGCGTTAACTTCCTTACAGGGGAACTGACAAACCTGAGCAACGGAAAATCGTGTAAAATCAACCGGTTTTACGATGCTCAACTTCAGATCTACAAAAACGGAGGATTGCTTTAGCATTTGGCAAACCCGGCAGATCCCGGTGAATTAATAATGTATTCCTCCCCCGGATAAGCGGGGGAGGTTTTTTTTATGTTTTTCTGCCTGTTCAAATACGTGCGGTTTAAATTGATTAGATAAATTATAGAACGCAAGGTTTTCGGGATCTGGTTGTTATCGACACTTATTGTCAATAAAAGCGTCATCCAGACAGTTGCGGAAACAAAAACATCCTAAGCGGAACAGCCGGATGAAACCAAAAGCAGGTATCTTAGCGTGTCAATAACTGAAATATAACTGAAAATGTTTTCACACATCTTTTTTGACCTTGACGGGACGCTCATCGACTCACGACCGGGCATACTGGCTTCTGCCCTGCACACCATCGATACACTAAAAGTACCTCAGGATGAGCGCCCTGAAGATCTGACACCTTTTATTGGCCCGCCACTTCGGCACAGCTTTATGCAATTATTCGGGTTTGATGCCACGAAAGCGGAAAGGGCAACGGAGATTTACAGGGAGTTTTACGGCCGGGAAGGAATGCATATGTTTACGGTTTACCCTGGCATTGAAGAACAGCTTATAAAACTGAAAGAAAAAGGATTAGCATTAAGTCTGGTTACGTCAAAGGCTTGGGTATATGCGGAAAAAATCGTTGAGGAAGCGGGCTTATTGAAGTACTTCTCGGAGTTGTCGGGTTGTGAGATCAGCGGCGAGCGCAGCGAAAAGGAAGAACTTATCCACTACACGCTGGAGAAGCTAGGTCTGAAGCCCGGACCGCAAATCGTGATGGCTGGCGACAGGTACCACGACATCAGGGGGGCAAAAGCTGCGGGAATCGGCTCTGCTGCAGTCCTTTATGGATATGGTTCGCGGGAAGAGCTCGAAAATGAGAATCCCGGATTGCTGATTCCTTCACCGGGAGATCTGGCGTGCCTGCTTACTTCCAGAGCATAAGGTGTTGATAAAAGTTTATGAAATTCTCGCAGTCTTTCAGCGATTGTAACGATATTATCCTAAATTTGTCGGTGATTCATAAAAATTCAGGGATCAGCCTTCGAATTAACAAACCCGTTTGAAAATCATTCCCAAATCAAATAATCATTCACTAAATTTTCATTTCACGATGAAGCAAATCCTTACCCTTGTGCTGGCGTTGCTGACAGTAGCCATAACGGCCAATCCTGTCGACAAGAGGACAGCTGAACAGGTTGCAGTGAACTATTATGCTCATTATGCTCCTGGTGACATTACCGATTACTCAGTAAGCGGAAGTTTTGATAAACAACTTAACGGGATCACAACCATTTACACCTTTACATTTACCTCTGGTGGTTTTGTTATGGTTGCTGCCGACGATGCTTCGATTCCGGTTCTGGGTTACGCTCACAGCGGAACGATAGATGAAAATACGGAAAACCCGGCAGCTTATTCATGGATTGAGAACTACAGCCGTGAAATTTCCAACATCGCATCCGCGAGGATGAGCAATTCAGAAACCAGGCCGATGTGGGATAACATACTGAGCAACAACATGGAGCGCTCAACCAACGATGTTAACCCGCTGGTAACTACCACCTGGGATCAGGGATGTTATTACAACGCCCTTTGTCCCGTTGAGCCAAATGCAGGTTTCGGATCGTGCGGCAGAGCATGGACCGGATGTGTTGCCACCACCATGGCAGTGCTGATGAAATATCACAACTTCCCGGCATCGGGCGTAGGATACCACAGCTACATGCATCCTACATACGGGCTGCAGTCTGCCAATCTTGCTGCAGCTACTTACAACTATGCCGCTATGCCCAACAACGTTACGTCGGCCAATGCTGAAGTTGCCAAGTTAATGTACCATGCCGGTGTTACGGTTAATATGCAATACGCTGCTTCCGGATCCGGAGCTTACAGCGAAGACGTTCCTTTCGCCCTGATTAACTATTTCAAATTTGACGGCACGGTTGAACTTAAGTCTAAAACCAATTATCCGGTTATGGCCGACTGGTACACCCTTCTGCGTACCGAACTGGATGCTGCACGCCCCATTTACTATGCAGGATCAAGCACTGCCAGTGGCGGCCACGCATGGATATGCGACGGATACAGACTCAGCGACAACAAATTCCACTTCAACTGGGGTTGGTCCGGTTCATACAACGGATATTTTGCTATTGGTTCACTGAATCCGGGCGGCAACAACTTCAACGACGACAACAGAGCCATCGTAGGAATTCAGCCAGGAAACAATCCTGCTGCATGGATCATCCAAAACAGCGGATTTACCACTCCATCAAGGGGAATTGCTTATATGCATGCTCCTACAGCAAATGTTGCATGGGGCTCTGCCTACGACGGATCGGGCGGAAACCAGACCATCAATGAGTTCACCAAAACCTCTAATGGTGGTGAGACCTGGACAACCGGACAGATTCTGGGCGGTAACACTTACGGCATCGGAAATATCTGCGCTCTTAATGAAAATATAGCATATGCTGCTGTATACAATGGAGTTGCTGCACAAAACAATACTTGCGGTATCTACAAAACTACCAACGGAGGAGCAACCTGGGTTCAGCTGCCCGGTGCACTCCAGGGATCGGCTTCCTTCGCCAACAACGTTTACTTCTGGAACGAAATGGAAGGAATGTGCCATGGAGACGTAAAAGACAACTACTTTGAAATCTACACCACTGTTGACGGAGGTGCCAGCTGGCAGCGTGTTCCTGCAGCCAATATTACCGGAGGCACACCGCTCTCAGGCGAAGGCGGATGGACATCGTGTATCGAAGCAACGGGAGAAAACAGCATTATGTTCGGAACCAATAAAGGTCGCGTATTTATTTCCGATGACCGTGGTTTTACATGGAGAGCGACCAATGCAAATATTACTGCTGTTTCAAACGGCGGTATCAATATGATCGCTTTCAAAGACCCCATGAATGGTATAGTAGCCCAGACACAGTCGCCGGTTCAGGTTCGCCGGACAAGCGACGGAGGAGCTACCTGGGAGAACATCACTCCTGCCGGACCTTTCTTTACCAACGATCTTACTTACGTTCCCGGAACGGCCAATACCTATGTTTCAACCGGAGCTGCAACCGGTGCAACCGGAGTTTCTTACACCAACGACGGCGGACTCACCTGGACTGCCTTTCCCGGAACCACAACGAAACAGTTTCTAGCTACCGATTTCTTTGACAACACCGCAGGTTATGCCGGCGGATTCAACGAAAACCAATACAACGGCGGTTTGTTCCGTATGATGGGCGAGGTTGGAGTTTCCGCGAGTGGTCCGCAGATTGCAGTTAATCCTGCTGAAATCAGTGAAACTCTGGAACAAGACGTCACTACAACGGTAGCACTTGCCATTTCAAATCCCGGAACCGAAGAACTCACCTGGAGTATAGCCGTAGATCCCGGCACAGCAACCTGGGTCAGTGCAGCTCCCGCCAGCGGTGCAACCGCTGCCGGTGCTTCATCGGAAGTGGTTGTTACACTTGATGCAACCGGTCTGTCGTATGGAAATTACGATGCTTTCCTTGTAATTACAAGCAACAGCGAAGCCAATCCGACGGTCAACGTTCCCGTGCACCTCAACGTACAGTCATCGGCTCAGCTTGACCCGCCAACCAATCTGGCAGCTGCTGTGACCGGTAACGACGTTCATCTTACCTGGAACGCACCCGGAGGCGGAACCGGAACCATCGAAGAGCTGATATACGATAACGAGCTTCCGACCGGAGCATACAGCTATAACGGTTACACTATGGCTACCCATATGTCGCCCCAGGGCGCTTGTCAGATCTTAACCCTTAAGTTCTATACCACTCTTGAGGGTGGTGACGGAGCCTTTAATGCAGAAGTTTACGGCTGGGGTGGTACGGCTCCTTCCACTACCCTGCTGCACACCGTTGGTGCCAATGCACCCGACGAAGGCTGGATGGAAATTGATGTTACTGCTGCCAATCTTATGGTTACCGGTGATTTCGTGGTTGGATTCGGATCCATCAACGAAACAACTTTCGTAGGTTACGATGCAGGTCTGAACAACGGCCGTTCATGGGATTACGACCATGCCGGCACCTGGGAAGCCTGGACCGAAGCTTACCTCATCCGCGCCATCGTTCAGTACACCGACGGTTCCGTACGCGAACTCAGCGCAGCTCCTGCTATTTACAACCACCCCATCGAAGGAGGGTTGAATACCACTGCCCGTACTGCTATGCCCGTCATTAACAATCAGCTTCCCATTCCTGCACGCAACCATGCTTCACGCGAAATCCTCGGATACAATGTATACCGAAACGGCGTTAAAATCAATGCTGCAACTGTAGCTGACCTGTTTTACGATGATATGGATCTGGAACCCGGAACCTATGAGTATCATGTAAGGGCACTTTATACCGAAGGTGAATCCGGCAACTCGAACGCAGCAGTTGCTGTAATCCAGGGTGGTGCTACCAACAGCATTATTCTTGATTTCGAAGACCTTGATGATTTCTCACTCACTTTTGGCGACTGGACCGCAATTGATGTTGACGGTGGAAACACATACGGCTTTGATGGTATAACCTTCCCTCACATGGGTGAGCCTATGTCGTACATTGCCTTCAACCCCACGGCTACAACTCCCGCTGTTGCTGGTATGGTTCCTCACGGCGGTGCCCGTCTGGGCGCAAGCTTTGCGTCAATTCCTCCGGCAGTTAACAACGACTATATGATCTCTCCCAAAGTTGCTCTCGGCGAGAATCCGTTCCTGGGCTTCTGGGTTAAATCATATACTGCACAGTATGGCCTCGAAACCTATAACATTAAGGTTTCAACCACCAACACGAATCCTTCGAGCTTCACCACCATCGCCGGCCCCATCAATGCACCTGCCGAAGACTGGACTTATGTAACCTATGATCTCTCTGCATACGAAGGTCAGGAAGTATATGTCGCCATTCAGTGTGTATCAAACGACCGCTTCATTTTCATGATCGATGACGTTGAAGTTACATTCACCGTAGGAACGAAAAACAACGAGCCTGCCGGTTTCAGCATCTATCCGAATCCTGCAACCGATGTTCTGAATGTTACCGGCCTCAGCAGAATGGAAAACATCCGGATGTACAACATCTCCGGACAGCTTGTCTATGAATCTGCTGTTAACGGAAATGAATTCCGCATCAGCACAAGCGGTATGCCTTCTGGACTGTACCTGCTGAACATCACAACCGAAAATGGAAATGTTATCCGTAAGGTCAGCATCCGTTAAACGGTAAATAGCTTTATCAGAAAAAACTGCATCAGACTCTGGTGCAGTTTTTTTTTATTCCAGATAGGGGTGTTTTGCATTTAAAGTGTCTTATAACAAAGTTCCTGTTTTTGACTAAAGCAGGTCAATAATCAGGATAACCTATCCCTCCACAATCCCTGAAAAAAGGCTGCTCTTCCCTGAAGCGGCCTTTTTGTTTTAAATAACTCTGGGCATCTGCAATTATCACCGGTAGCCGATATCCGGAAAAGAACTTTAAAAAATTCGGATCAGGCATGTAACTTTACACATTAAATCCCGTCAAAAAAAAGGTATAAGCGAAAAAAATCAGCCAGTTCAACTTTAACATGAAGAATTTCCGGATATTAAACGATAATAAGAGCGTTGGGTTAGGAATGAAAAATTATCCCCTATCTTTGTATATAGTTATGATAACCAGAAAATTCCATATTATACTTATAATGTTGTTTTCATGCAGCATAGCGCTGAAGGCACAGGCTTCGTATGTTGATTACCTTAAAAGTGCGGTTGATGCGACAAACAAAAAACAGTACAGCCGGGCCATCGTACTGTGCGATGCTGCCATCAATCAGAACAGCACCAACAGTGCTGCCTACTTTCACAGGGGATACAACAAACTTCTGATAAAGGATTACGATGGAGCAATCGTAGATTTCTCTGTTTGCCTTGATCTGAGTCCCGGTAACCTCAGCGCCTATCTGTACAGGGGTTTGTCGAACCAGAAAGCGGGCAACACACTATCTGCCAGCCGCGATTACAATCATGCCCGAAAAATCGATGCACTGGAGACTATGGCATTTATTACTGCCAATATGTTCAGATCCTCCCTGAATAAATAACATCAATGAATGGTTTGAAGCCCGCGCCGGGTTTACCAAAATGAATTTACAGGCCTTGATGAAAGTCATTAGTTATACATTCAGCAGACCATACCAGTGGGTACTGCTGACCGAATCATCCGCAGGTTATCCCCATTATTCCAGGCGTGCAAGCCGGTCGGCGAGCGGAGGGTGAGAATATTCAAACCATACGTACAGGGGGTGCGGGGTAAGATCGGACAAATTATCGGAGGCGAGTTTACGCAGTGCACGGGCCAGTGCTTTTCCATCGGAATACCTGGCAGCAAAGGCATCCGCTTCAAATTCGTTTTTCCGGGAGATATAATTGCCAATCACTGAAAGTACAAGGGAAACCGGACTGTAAAGCAGAACAAATACAACCAGCCCCAGGTGAAAGCCCGGCCCGGAGGCTCCCAATGCCTCGTAGACAGCGGAAGAATTTACGATTCGTGAAAACAGAAAGAGAATAAATCCGGTTTGAAGCACCGACCGGACAAGTCCATACACCACGTGCTTTTCCCTGTAATGTCCTATTTCATGTGCCAGCACAGCGGCAATACTATCGACGTTCATGGTTTTGATCAGCGTATCGTAGAGTACTATTCTGCGTTTGCTTCCGAAACCCGAGAAGTAGGCATTTGCCCTGTTCGAGCGTTTTGAGCCGTCGATGATGAAAATATCCTGAACTGCAAAACCCGTTTCGCGTGCAAGTTCATTCAGTTTATCCCGCAACGGCCCATCCGGAAGCGGAGTTTGTTTGTTGAAAAGCGGAACGATAAGAGTAGAATAAAAAAGTGTAAAGAAAACAGAAACCAAAGTTACCGCAATCCAGGCCAGCCACCAGAAAGAACTTCCAAGCCAGTTATAAAGTAATATCAATAATGCCATGATTCCTCCTCCGGCGACTGCGGCGATGAGGTACGATTTCAGCTTATCGGAGATCCAGATGCGGGGTGTGGTAGTGTTGAATCCGTATTTCTGTTCCAGCACAAACGTATCGTAGACGTTGAAGGGTGTGGCTATTAAATCAGAAATTAAACCTGCTATCCCCAGAAAAAGCAGGCTTTGCAGGAGCTTATTCCCGCTAATTTTTATCACAAGCTCATCAATCAAGGCGAAGCCGCCCAGCAATAACGCCATCATCAGGATAAAGGCAGCCCAGTGTTCGAGCATATCCGAGCGAAAAGCATCGCGTTTGTAATTCCTGTATTTCAAGTACTTCTCCTTATCAAAGACATCTTCGAGCCCTGGAGGTGCCGGCAGTTTTCTGCGCCTGTGGTTGAGGTACGACATCACCTGTCCCAGCAGAAAGCCACCGGTGACAAAAGCTAAAATAAGTTTGAGAATTACGTTATCCATCGTTGATACAAGTACAGATCAGCAGAACGACACTCGGAACTTCCGGCAGTGCTTAATAGCTGCCGTAATAACGGCGCAGAAACCATTCCACTCCTGCCAGCAAAACGATAAGGACCAGCAGCGGTGCAAAATTAACCAGGTCGGTATATTTCTTTCGCGCGTAAATAACCGGTTTTGCATCCTCCCGGTCATTTATCAGTCCGGTAAGGATTTCGGCCTGAGCGGGATAAACGGACGCTCCTCCGGTTCGCAGCGCGATGGCATTCAGCAACCGGTGATTAGCGACGGTATTAATATCTTCGAGGTGAAGGTCTGAAACGACGAAGCTGCCGTTCCGTTCCTGCCTGCCTGAGCCTGTTTCGGCTGTTGCAGCAAACCGGTAATAGCCAGGACTCAGGGTTCCTGCGTTGAGATAGTAGCCATCGCCGGCAGTTGTAAACGAAAACCCGAAGTCGTTATTCCGGTCGTCAAGAATCTTCATTTCCAACAAAGGATCGTTTACGAGTTCTCCGCTTTCGTTCAGCAGCAATGCATTAAACTCGACGGATTCATTTTCGGCATAAGTATCCCTCCAGGATATTTTCAGGCGGTTTCGGTCGGGTTCAACAGAAAGGTATTGAATAATTTTTCCGGCAAGCTCATCAAAAGCATCGTGAGAGGATGAACGGCTGTACTCACTGAT
Organism: Bacteroidales bacterium; assembly: GCA_022837485.1. GTDB lineage: Bacteria > Bacteroidota > Bacteroidia > Bacteroidales > Lentimicrobiaceae > Lentimicrobium. The sequence goes on along the minus strand of JALHHH010000005.1, from coordinate 34,576 downwards.
TCTCCACTTCCAGAGCCCTTCCCCTGCAACGATTCCATACCTGGTGTCGGATAACTGGCTGAACATAATCAGAGGATTATTGCTTTGAAGGGAACCCAATCCCTGCCAGGCCATCACGTAAACCGACCCGGCAGACTGATAACTGGCAAAAGGACTGATCAGCGGAGGGACTTCCCCAAGCATTTTTATCACCGGGTCAGATACTACGAACAGGCTGAAGTTCTTATCGTAGACAGGGAGTGCTTCATTGGCCGATGCATTTGCATTTACGAGTGCCAGACCGGTTTTCAGGCGATTGAAGGAAGGTATATCGGACTGGGAGCCGAGGATAAATAGCACAGGTTTCCCGAGTTGGACAAGTTCAGAGGAAAGGGTTTGCCGGGGGGCATCGCGAGAAGGAACCTGATGCAGGATAAAAAGGTCGAAATCGCCGGGATTCTCCCGGAAGTTATCTGCCATAAAAAGGCTTGCTTCAAAATTATTTCCTGCATTTACAGAGCGTAAAACAGCTGCAAGGTCCGGATGCGGGGCAGCAGCAATCAAAGCAATCTTTTTCCGTCCTTTCCTTACATCCACGAACACCTCGCGAACATTATTGGAAGTATTCGTTTCACCTTCTATCGTTCCGAGAGATATACGAAATTTCATAAATCCCATTTCGCTGGCATCGGCAAAGACAGGCACTGTAATTACCTGATTATCAGAGGAGAACTGCAGTACTTTTGTAAAAACCTCTTTACCACCGGCTTCAACGGAAAGTCGAGACTGACTGCCGGCGGCTTCGCGGCCGTGAACAACCACTTCGATGGGAAAGCGGTTGCCAAGGTAGGAAACCCTGTTGTAATTTATCTCTTTCAGGATGAGGTCGCGGCGGACAATGGTATCGCCGGCATTGTATGTATATACGGGGAAATCCGCATTACCGGAAAGGTAAAGCGGATCGCTGCCTGAGTTCCAGATGCCATCGGAAACGAGCACAACGGCTCCAACGTTACGATTGTGGAATCGCGACGAAAGCTCTCTGAAGAACGATGAAATATCGGTAAGCTCATCCTTAAATGAGGGAATATTCTCTTCCCGTACTTCCTGACCAAAGGAATAGGTATATACTTCGAAACGATCGTCGATACCTGCCTTAAGTTCGTCAAGAAATTGCTGCAGTTCCTGCTGCTTCAGCATACTGTCCGCACCTGCCACCATCGATCGTGAGTTATCGATACCAATAATTAAAGCAGGTTTTTCGACAGAACGGGTAAAGGTTTTAACCATGGGAGAAAGAAGCAGAAAAGCTATGAATGATCCGGTTAAAAACCTGACAACCGAAAGAAAGAGCAAAAGATTTCGCGGGAGGTCGCCCGATGTATTTTTAAAATAAAGCAGGGCTGAAATTCCGGCACCGAAAAGCAGGCACAAGGGAATCAGCCAAAGCGAAGAACCGGCAGTCAGCTGTATAGCGGGTATCAGTAGTACAGACATATCGGATACAAATGTCGGAAAAATCGGAACGACAAATTGTTGAAATTTGGAATTCTGAATAAGATTTTAAGCGTTCGTCCTCATCCCGGAAACGGATCGATAAAAAAGGAGCACACCGCAGGTTTGCGTCGCCTGAACCCCCATGACAAAAGGCGCAAGGACGAAAACCTTGCGGGGCACTCCCCCCGTGATTCAAAAAGAATTTAACGTGGCTCTATAGCAACATCTTTAACCTCGTCAACGGTAATTGTCTTTCCGTTGTTTTCAAAGTTTGTAAGGACGTAATTGATTACTGCAACAGCATCTTCATAGTTATCAACCTGAGGGGGCATTGGTGCCGGATATTTGATACCGCTTCCTGAAGACACCTTTTCCGAACCGTTAAGAACCTGTGCAACGGCAAGCTTTGTTTGATTCAGAAGAAAATCGGAACCGGAAAGTGAGGGGAATACATTGGGTATACCCTGACCGTTTGCCTGGTGGCATGCAATGCATTTTTCTTTGTACAATTGCTCGCCTCTGGCAAGCTGGGCTGCATCGGGGGTTGCTGAGATTTGCGCTTCCGTCTGACCGGCTGTTTCAGTCTTTTGCTGACCGCCGCCTCCGCACGATGACATTACAGCCAATCCCACAAATCCTGCAATAGCAGCAAATAAAAGTGTTCTGCTTTTCATAATCGGTGTTTTAGTTAGTTGTTAAAGTTAAGAAAAAACAACGGGAAATGACGCTTGTTCAATCATCTCTGAAATCATTATTGCATTCCTGCTCCGGTGCAGAACGAAATTTAAATATAGTTTTCATCCGTAAAAGGCTATAATAAATTAGTCAGTAATTGGTTAGAAAAATCGTCTACTACCTGGCTTTCTGGCAAGTCCGGCTGCAGGAGGGCAAAAAAAATGGGGCTTGCGCCCCAATTTATCAACCACCCGCAAGATTAATCGTTAAGCGGTGTATAAACAATGGATAGTAATTCTCCGGATTTCCCCGGTTTTACCGGACAGACTTCCACGATATTCTGAATGCCATCATCCGGAATATTGGCAGTTACGGTTACCTTCAGGTTTCCGCAATCGCAACCGGTATAATCTGCCATAAACTTACTGGAGACCCATACGCCCTGGTTAAACTCGTTAACCCCCTTGTATTCATAAATATAACGATTTCGCAGGGCAACATTATTCAAATAATCCGTAGCATATTTAAATCGCTCCTGGGTGGCGATGGTAGTATATTTAAAATTGGTTCCGTTTTCATCAAAGTCGTATACGTGTGCCACGTTTGATCTGTTTTTATTGCTTGACCATTCGCAGTAGAAAACAATGCGTCCCGGAATGGAATAAACTTCCCATGCTTCATCGGGATTTGCGTTATTCCAGCGTGCGTATTCCATTTTCACAAGGGTACTGTCGAGCCCGAGCATAAGTCCGGGGGCTTTGGTACCGGAAGAAGGTTTAATCTGACCCATACAGGCGATTACACTCAGAATTAAGGCCGGGAGTAAAACTACTTTTTTCATAATATTTGGTATAAGGGGTTTCAGGTTTGTTTCATCATCGAAATCAGCTGTAAACTATCTCTTTGATGATGATACAAAATTACACCGGCTCTGAAGACTGCGCAATTCGTTAAAATACTACTTTTTCAATGGGACACAGAGGATTGTGCATGGGTAGAATTACCCATACAGGGGGTATTCAGGGAGGGGAGATAAGCAAAAGCCGCATTCCCGGATTTTGCGGAAATGCGGTTTTGTTGCGACGGGCGCGGATTTCAGAGATCGGAAGCCTTTACCAGACGTATATGGTTGAGACAGCGTATGGAACGGTCGGAAAAATAGTCGGCAGCGGGATAAAGCAGGAAAGCTCCCTGATGTTTTTCACCGTAGCGGAGAACTATTAAAACTTCCGCCTGATCGTTGCGGTTAAAGATTTCGCTATAGGTGAACACAGCCCTGTAACCATCGGGTGCAGCCACGATAAAAACACCTTGCATGAGCTGTTCCCGGTTCAAAGGAAAATATTCAGCCAGGTAATCTTTCATCATAATGCCTTTGAAAGGTGTTGTGCCATGAATACCGGTTCCGCGTCCGTAAAATACCGAGCCGTAAGAGACCATTTTTCCTGTGAGCTCGCCTTCGCGGATATTCAGAAGCTTTCTATCGCCTGAATAAACGCCAAGTTCTCCGGCATACATATCCGGAATGTTACGATCGATTACAAATGCCATGGAAGAGGAGCGAACGGTAATCTTAACCGGATTGCTAATGTTGCGTTCGGTATATAGATCGGAGGCTATTATCAGGCGTGATTCGTCGGGCAGAGGCCATAACTCCTTTGTCTTTGACGGTACAATTCGACGAACGCCGGTTGCAACCAGAATTTCGTGTCTGTGTATGGGATAATAAATCTCACCCCAGCTGATGACTGCCTTTTCACCTTTCTCGTTTTCCACTTCAACAAACAGATCGGTGATGGGAGGAAATTCCGACTCATTTTTTTTCTTCAAAACGGTTTCATTCAAAATATCGTAAAGCGAATATCCCTGATAAAGGTAAGCACCGGTAAACTGTCCGGTTTCCCCTCCCAGAAGAGTTTCCTTAACTATAACATCCCGTACCGGCAATCCGGACACATCCACCAAACCAGGTTCAGCGACTTCTCCGGCGATGGCCAATCCTTTGAACGTTAATTCCTTCAACGGAGCATCATCATAAAAGTCATTAGTTTGAGCAAAGCTTGCGGAGGAAAATACCAGGGCAACAAGCAAACTGTTTAAAATGGTTTTCATCGTATATTTTAAATTAAGTGTTATTTTATTGCTGAAGTTAAATTACAACTTCCACTCCTGCCACAATAAACCTTCCGGGGCCTCGGTTGTATTTGCTGTCGTAGAACATCACGTCGAAAAGATTCTGAATGTTCAGATGTACATTCAAACGGTTTTTGAATGAACGCCAAAAACGCAGATCTACGGTTGAAAAAGCGGGATATCTGTCCGACAGCAGGATTTCATCGGTTGTATTCTGGTCGTTGATATACATTGCCCCTGTGTAACGGTAAGTTGCTGAAGTATTAACGAACCTCGTTTTGCAGGAGACACCGGCAGTGATCAGGTGGTTGGGAACGTCCGTCATTTTTTTACCGGACAGATCGATGGTATCGTTGGAGGATATTTTCTGGTAATCGATGATTTCCGCATCTGCATAAGCATAAGTAGCATATACCGAGATGTTTCGGATTGGTTCGAGCTGAAACAATAGCTCTGCGCCTTTAATTTCCGCTTTGCTGATATTTGCTCGTATCAGGATGGGACGTTCACCGAATCCCATATCGATGGATTGTCCGTTGGTGACGTAATACTGAAAGTCGCTGCCACTGGACCAGAAAGCAGAGGTTTCGATTTTCAGGGATTTCAGGAGACCTCTTTCAAAGGGCTGCAGGTCGGCTCCAGCTTCATAATTATTCAGATATTCGGGTTTCAGACCGGGTGTTGCCACTTTAAATCCGCCTTTAATACGGCCTGAGCGGCACATATCGTCGAGTACTGCCGGGCGGAAACCGCGGGAATATCCGGCATAAACGCGAGTATTGTCATTAAAACGGTAATGAACCGAGAATCGCGGGCTGATTGCGGTACTGACGTGTGTAGGAAGGTCCCTGTCCTGATAGATATCCATAAATATGGTTTCGGCTGTCGGAGCTTCCACGAAAAAGACACCGTTATAGAACCGTGCCCGGTCGAAACGGAGTCCGGCAAGAATCCTGAGTCTGTTGCTGAAAAACCCGGCTTCATCCTGCAGAAATGCAGACCAGGTCCCCATGTTGCCGGCGTTGTAGATAATATCGGTAGAGGTATAATATTTGTCGTATGCATCCACACTGCCGTTGCGGTAATCAATTCCGGCCGTAAGAGAATGACTGGTGCCAAAACTTCGTGATAGGGACGAGATAAATCCGTAATCGCGACGGGTACTAAGTACTTCGTACCAGGTGTAGTCGTCTTTAAGATACTCGTTGACTTTCTTATAATCCTCATTCAGAAAGTAAACCGACGACATAAGATTAAATTTGCCCGCGACTCCCCGGTAGTCCAGTGTGATCCCGTAGGAATCATGATCCGTTGTATTTCCGGCAGGCTGGTACACCTTTTCTCCGGTTCCCCGGTTATCGTCGTAAAAAGTAAGCGAGGCTCCCAGGCTGTGCCTGTTACCAATGGTATACCGTGTCCGGAATCCTGCCCCTGCCTCTTTCAGATACGATTTCACAATGTAGGGATTGGCTTGTACTTCGTAATCGGGCTGGGTAATATAGCCTGCTGAATGCCTGATAGTGGCATTAGCCGTATAATACCAATTGTGTCCTTCCTTTTTAACGGGAAGGTTTCCACCGGCAACTGCCCGGCTTCCGAGAGTTCCATAAGTGCCAAAATCAAATCCGGCGCGCAGAAAAAAGGGTTGGTCGGGTTTACGGGTCCGGATGTTAATAATGCCACCCATTGCATTTCCTCCATAAACAGCAGACCCGGGACCTTTGGTAATTTCGATGTTTTCTACCATTGATGGATCAATCATATTCCAGTCGAATCCGCCACCATCGCTTTTGTTCATAGGTATTCCATCCACGAGTATCAGAACCCTCCCCTGCTCTTTGGCACTCATGCCGCGCATGGTAACCGTTGCTTTGGTACTGAAAATGCCCATGGAGCGGCTGTAGTTGATGCCTGGTGCCAATTTCAGGATTTCATCCAGACTATGCACTGGAAGGGTTTCAATAAGTCCTGAGTTCAGGGTATTGATGCGAACGGGAGTATTGGCAATGCGCGATCCTGTGCGTGTGGCAGTCACCACAACCTCATCGAGCGAAGATACGGTAGGAAAAAGCCTGATGAACAGTTTTTCGCCAGACCGGACAGTCTGGCTGTACGGTTCGTAGCCTACATAGCTGAAACTCATGCTCACGTTATTCTTACCAATACCGCACAGACTATACGTTCCGGATATGCCGGCTGATGTCCCGGTGCCATTTTCTGCTGTAACGGAAGTACCGGGCAGAGGCTGTCCGCTCAGGGCGTCCACTACCTGTCCGCTAATGCAATCCGTCTGCTGACCCTGTAGGGACAAGTTTAACAGCAGAGCTGCACAAAGCGTTATGAATCTTGACATTGTTGTACGTCTGAACAATTATTGCTGAATTTTTATTTCCATCGAGATGCTGCCCGTTTCTTCCATAGCAGCTGAGTTAATCCGTATCATACCGTATTTTCCTTCCTGCGTTTTGAAAGGAATTACGCGTCCGGTATAAGCAAATTTGCAGTTTCCGCTGACCCTTGCTGGATTGTAGGCTGAGACCAGCAGGCTGTCGTTCGCTGCAGCTTCAAATTGAGCGGGACTGACAAGCTGGTTGTCGGAAGTGAAATAATCGAAAAGGGTCGAATTACGAACAGGCCAGGCGCCCATTGCAGGGTAATAAGCAAGTGCAGAGGTATAAGCAGGGCATGTAAGGGTTGGGGAAGGAAGTCCGGAAGTAAGGTAGAAATACGCCACCAGGCCGATATCCTGTTCGCGACCGCCAACGGTAGAAGCGTGATAAAGCAGGCCGGAATTCAGATCCAGGTACTGGGGCAGGTTGTCATTCGACTGTAGCCCTATTTCAAGCGGACCGTAATGATTGATTGGACCATAAGCCATTCCTTCTCCCCTGTTCACGCGCAGGCTGGTTTTGGCTATATCCCGGTCGGAATTCATTACAATCACATCCCAGAATTCGACTTCTGCCTGGCTTCGCGAGAAGGTAAAATCACGGTCGAATCCTTCCTTTCCGGCAAAAATGCCCATATCGACCTGCACCACGGTATCGTTTCCGGTAATGCGTTCGATGCGTAGGTAGGTAAGCGGCGCTCCGGACCCTGAGGCAAGCACGCCCAGGATAATCTTTGAACCGGGCGATACGTAATCTCCATCGGCCGTATAGGCAACGCCCGTTTTAAGAATGACGGAAGATTTCCTTATTTGCTCATCGGGTGAACACGAGGATAGAGTAAGCAATGAAAGAAGAAATAAAACCGGTTGCAGCAACCGAACAGATGGCTGCAACCGGAGAAAGTTGTTTAAACCACAGAATTTCATTTACTGTTTCTGAATTTTAACTGCAATTTCAAGGGTTCCTGTCTCGTTTCCGTTTACTTCAATAACCTTGATAAGTCCGTAAAGTCCGGATTGAATTTTGATGGCATAGACATCTCCTGCGGCAAGAACGCTGGCTTTTTTGCGTGCATCGTCGGCATTGTATGCATCCAGAATCACGGCATCGTTTGCGATCGCATCAAACTGAGCAGCTGTTAATCCGGTTTTATAAAAACGGGTAAGGTTTTTGGTAGTGTAATTATCAGGAGATGAGGCTCCTTCAAAAATCCCGGTGATGTTGGATCCGGGAGATCCGAGTGACATCATGTTCTGGTGCGTGGCGGTATTTTCGTAGAAGCAGAAAATGTCTATTTTTTCCTGGTTCTGAAAAGCAGCAGCCTGAAAATATTTAGTTGCAGCATTATCGCTGAACGAAAGGAAACTCTCGGTATCAACGTTGTCCTGGGCGCCCATCAGAATGGTGGTATACGAATTTATTTCTCCAAACTGACCGGTAATTGTGATTGATTCTTCTTTTTTATTTCCAGCGATATCGGTGGCGGTAAAGGACCATACTTCCGAGTCGGCTATGGTTTTGATGGAATAAAAATTAAAAACGAAACTCTGGGTATTAATGGTTGAATCGAGTAATTGCTGATTGTTGACCCGGATTTCAAACTTGACGATGTTATCGCTGCCGTTACCCTGAAGGATAATACCGAAACGAAGGGTATCGCCAAAGGCTGCCGACGTACTTCCGGTTATAAAACCTTCCTGCTGGTTGAAGGCGATTGCCGGGAGAACCGGTTCGTCTTCCTCTTTTGTACAGCCGGAGAAAATCACTCCTGCCATCAGAATCATTCCGCAAAAAATTGCAAGTCTTTTCATTGTTGTTTGGTTTAAAATCGATTAGAATAATATTTCATATCGGTGGCAAAAATAGTCTGTCTGTATAGAAAAACAATAGGATATCGGAATTTAGAATTATTCCAATTAAGGGTTTTTGGAAGCTTTGCAGCAGTGAATAAAAAAACTCAGGCGTGATGAGATCGGAAACCTAATTGATTTTTTTTATCCCGAGGCAAGAATTGATATGCATCAGGTCGTTCGGGCTGTCGGTCATAACCAGGAGGTTATCGTCGGGTTCTATGATGGTGGAGCCGTTGGGTGTGATGTATTTCTTATCTCTTTCGATCATCACGATCAGTGTATTTTTCGGAAATCCGATATCAACGAGTCGTTTTCCGGCGGCTGAACAACCTTTTGGAACAGCTATTTCGACCAGTTCATTATGAAAGCCTTCAACCAGTTCAAGTTCAAGGGGGTAGCGCCGTTTGGCATGTTCTTTACGGTATAACTTCAGCCATTTGGCAACAATTGCAAGGGTTGTTCCCTGAAGAGCGACGGAAGTAAAGACGACAAAAAAGACAATATTAAAGATCAGTTCGGATTTATCAAGTCCTGCAATAAGCGGGAATGTTGCGAAAATAATGGGTACGGCACCCCGCAGTCCCACCCAAGAAATGAGTATTTTTTCCCTTAGCTGCATCCGGAAGAAGGCCAGGCTGGCAAACACCCCGATGGGCCGGGCCACGAATATCAGAATCACGGAAACAAGTATGCCGGTAGCGGCAACCGGAACAATACTGCTGGGGTTGACGAGCAAACCGAGGGTGAGAAACATGATTATCTGCATCAGCCAGGCAATACCATCGAAAAACTTCAGAATGCTTTTTTTGTGGATGAAGTTGTTATTACCGAGAATAACCCCTGCAACATAAACGGAAAGGAAACCATTGCCCTTTGCAAAGGAGGAAATTGCGTAGGTAAGCATTACCATACCCAAAAGGAGAACCGGATACAGTCCGTCGTAATCCAGGTTGATTTTGTTGAGCAACCACACCATTCCCTTTGCCACCAGGTATCCGATGAGCCCGCCAATGCTCATTTGTAAAACAAAGGAGAGAACACCCATCCAAATGGAGATGGAAGGCGAAAGAGCATATCCAATGAGGGTGATGGTAAGAAAATATGCCATTGGGTCGTTGCTTCCCGATTCCATCTCAAGAATAGGGCGTAACCGACCTTTTAATCCAAGGTTTTTTGATCTCAGAATAGAAAAAACTGCCGCCGCGTCGGTGGAAGAAATGATTGCACCAAGCAGGAGCCCTTCTGTAAGGGAGAATGGAGTAAAATACCAAACCGAAACTCCAACTACTGCAGCAGTGAGAATAACTCCGAGGGTTGAAAGAAGAAGGCCTTTTTTCAATACCGGCTTTACGCTTTCCCAACGCGTATCAAGGCCTCCGGAAAAAAGTATCACCACCAGGGCAAAAACGCCAAGAAACTGAGCAAAACCGTAATTACTAAATTCAATTCCTCCGGGACCGTCGACTCCGGCAAGCATACCGATAATCAGAAAAACCAAAAGGGAAGGAACCCCGAGCCGGCCGCTCGATTTACTGGCTATTATGCTGAAAACAAGCAGAACGGCTGCTATAAGAATAAGGTAATCAATATTAAACGAAGCTAACATAACTGATTCCGGGCTCACTGGCATTTCAAAAATACGGTAAAATCATTAAATCTCCGGAAAAATAAATCAGTGATACGGATTAAAATTCCCGAAACATCAGGGGCGGATACATGCATCCTCCGGCTGGTTGAAGATATTAAACAACAAAATTGGATGCATGTTTGACGCATTTTACCAATAACTGAAATCCCAGGGAAATTAATCTGATTTCTGTAATATGTGTGTCCGGACAAATAACATTGGAATTAAAAAAAAATCAAGCGGCTTTTAATAATCGGGTTAATGTCTGCAAAAATGGCTGTGGAATTAAAGTGTTTATTGCATCGAATGAATTCTTAAACAATTTTTCCCTATATTCGTTTACCCAACTAAAACACCGACGGCAAAAGCAGGAAAGGAAGATGCAGGGAATACTCAGCTACCTGATTTTATTACTTATTACGGCCTTTTTAGCACCGGTCATAATCAACAGGGCGGGCAAAGCGGCTTCCTGGCTGCTGGGTTCTGTTTCAGTTGCCGGCTTTTTTTACCTGTTGCGCTTTGCTGCTGCTACTGCCCGGGGCAATACGCTTTCCATGACCCTGGAATGGCTCCCGCAGCTTCATCTTAATTTCACACTTTATCTCGACGGGTTATCCCTGTTTTTTGCCCTCCTTGTCACAGGAATGGGTGCGATGGTGCTGGTATTCGCCGGCAAATACATGCAGCCCTATCCTCAGAAAGACAGGTTTTTTCTGCTGATATTGCTTTTTGAATTTGCTATGCTTGCCCTGGTACTTTCGGGCAATCTGTTCACCCTTTTTATTTTTTGGGAGCTTACCAGCGTAAGTTCGTTTTTACTGGTAGGATTTAGTCACGAGAAACCCGAAGCCCGCAATGCCGCCCTTCAGGCTTTGCTTATCACCGTAGCAGGTGGTCTGGCGATGATGGCAGGATTTATTATGCTGGGGCAGATCGCCGGAACACTTGAAATTAATGAGTTGTTGAAATCGGGTGAGTTGGTCCGTTCGCATCCGCATTACTCTCCGGCGCTTATTCTGATACTGGCGGGGGCTTTTACAAAATCGGCGCAGTTTCCGTTTCACTTCTGGCTTCCGGGAGCCATGCAGGCTCCCTCGCCGGTGAGTGCCTATCTGCATTCGGCAACCATGGTAAAGGCGGGTATTTACCTGCTGATGCGACTCAGCCCTGTAATGGGCGGAACTCCCGAATGGAAGTATATTCTTACCATCACAGGGGCTATCACCATGATTCTGGGGGGGTACTTTGCTTACTCCCAGACGGATTTTAAAAAAGTACTGGCATACACTACCATAAGTGCGCTCGGAATTCTGGTACTGATGCTTGGAATCGATACGAACATCAGCATAAAGGCGGCTGTTATCTTTATGCTGGTGCATGCCCTGTATAAGGGAGCCTTGTTTATGATTGCAGGACTTATCGACAAATCGGCCGGCACCCGGGATCTGAGAAAACTGGGAGGGCTGTTTCATGTTATGCCGGAAGCATCGGTTGCTGCAGTCATCAGTCTGCTCAGTATGGCCGGACTTCCTCCGATGATCGGATTTATAGGAAAAGAGCTCATTTATGAAGCAAAGATCGGTCTTCCCGAAATAGGTAACTGGCTGATGGTCGCTGGCGTACTCACCAACGTAATAATGGTAGCCATCTCGTTTGCACTGATCTTCCATTTATTCGGAGGAAAACTCAGGTACGCCGGGAGGGTACCTACCCGGCCCGCTTTTGCCCTCTGGATTGGACCGGCTATCCTGGCGGGAACCAGCCTGCTCATCGGATTGTTCCCCTCAAGGGTGGCTAACCTTTTGCTTCGGCCGGCCATTACTTTCATACGTCCTTCCATCGACACCCTGAGTCTTGCATTGTGGCACGGATTCAACGAAGTGCTGCTTATGAGCCTTGCCACCATTGGAGCGGGAATTACGCTGTACCTGCTCTACCGCAAAGTAAATCCGGTTCTGACCAATTTTAACAACGAAGTTATAACCTTCCGTTTTGCCAATGCCTTCAACCGGACAATGGATCTGTTTCTGAAGCTGACAAAGAAAAAAACATCCCTGATTCAGAGCGGATACCAGCGTTATTATCTGATGGCCATATTTATCATGACCTCGGTACTGGCGTGGTACCAGATTTTTTACACCTGGCAGGGAAACGGAATAAATACCGGCCCTGTACCAGCAATTTTCGAGTTACTTATTGCCGCACTCATTGTATCGGCTGCTGTGGTTGCGGTAGCAGTAAAATCGAGGGTTCTTGCCATTTTATCGATGGGTGCCGCCGGATATGGCATTGGCATGTTGTTTCTTATATATGGAGCCATTGACGTTGCCATAACCATGCTGCTGGCTGAAACGTTGGTTCTGGTGCTTTTTATGGTAGTGGTTTTTCACCTTCCGAAGTTTACCAACTTTTCAGGAAGAGGCTCACGCATCAGAGATGCCGTAATTGCCATTTTTACCGGGAGTTTCATGACCGGACTTGTACTCAAAGCTGGTCAAATGGATCCGGCAGGAAGGGTTTCGGCATTTTACACTGAAAATGCCCTGCCTCTGGCACACGGTAAAAACGTTGTAAATGTGATACTGGTCGATTTCAGGGCTCTTGACACCCTGGGTGAAATTACTGTTCTTGTTATCGCTGCCATCGGTGTAGCTGCTTTGCTTAAACTAAAGTCGAAGAAAGGTAGTGCTGCATGAAATCACACATCGTAAGACTTGCTGCATCGAAGCTGCTGCCCTTCACACTCCTGCTCTCGGCAATCGTATTTTACCGGGGCCACAATGAGCCGGGCGGCGGATTTATCGGAGGACTTATGGCGGCCGCCGGATTCGTATTTTATGCACTGGCATTCGACACCCATGAAGCCGAAAAGAAACTCCGGGTCAGTCCGCTTACGCTTATTATTGCCGGACTATCAGCAGCATTCATCAGTACTTTGCCGGCACTTTTCGCCGGGAACCCGTTTTTCACCGGCGAGTGGGTTTCGGTAACCCTGCCTTTAATCGGAAAAATAAAAGCCGGAACACCTCTGATGTTTGACCTCGGGGTATACTTTACAGTGTGGGGGGTGATGCTGACCATAATTTTTAACCTGATGGAAGAATAATGGAAACACTGCTTGCAATCGTAATCGGAATACTATACGCGGCAGGGGTTTACCTCCTGCTCCGCAGAAGCATAGTGAAACTTATCCTGGGCATATTATTTTTCAGTCACGCCACCAATCTGCTGATACTTGTTGCAGGCGGACTTGTAAAAGCACAGCCTCAGTTTGCCGGAGATGCTTCACTAACGATTAATTCTACCGACCCGCTCCCTCAGGCACTGATCCTTACTGCTATTGTTATTGGCTTTGGAATTACGGCTTTTGCGCTTGCATTAATGTACCGGTTTTACAAATCAACGGGTACCGAAGATCTTGACGAACTAAAGGAAGGAGAGCACAAATGATATTACCGGCAATGCCTGTTTTGCTTCCGCTGATGACCATCATCTTTCTGCTGCTGAACTTCAGGCAGCGGGCCTGGCAGCCGTGGATCGGACTAACCGGGGCTTTGCTTCAGCTTGCGTTATCGGTAATACTGGCTATACAAGTCAACCGCAATGGAATAATGGTACTTCATACCGGAGGCTGGGAAGCACCGGTAGGCATAACACTGGTTGTTGACGGTTTCAGTTCGATTATGCTGGTACTTACATCCATCATTGCTGTAAGTATCAGCATCTACTCCATCGATGCCGTTGACCGTCAGCGGCAATCGTTTTTCTATTTCCCAATGGTACACGGACTTCTGATGGGCGTAAACGGAGCCTTCATCACGGGCGATATCTTCAATCTTTACGTTTGGTTTGAAGTGATGCTTATGTCGTCGTTTGTTTTAATAACACTCGGGAGTGAAAAAAAGCAGCTTACCGGTGCAGTCAAATACGTTACCCTGAATTTGGTATCGTCCATGTTTTTCCTTGCCGGGATTGGACTGCTGTATGGTAAAACCGGCACGCTGAATATGGCAGATCTGGCCCTGCGTTTTTCAGGTTCTGAAAGCAACATATTGATAAACACATCGGCAGTACTCTTTTTTGTGGCCTTTTCGATAAAGGCAGCTGTTTTTCCGTTTTTCTTCTGGCTTCCTGCATCCTATCACACCCCTCCTATTGCTGTTACAGCGCTTTTTGCCGGGTTGTTGACCAAAGTCGGGGTTTATTCGATGATACGCTTTTACACCCTGTTTTTCGTTCAAAACCAGCTTTTCTGGCACCCGCTTTTTCTATGGATTGGCGGATTCACCATGGTTGTCGGGGTTCTTACCGCAGCTTCGCAATACGACATCCGGAAAATCCTCTCATTCCATATCATCAGCCAGATTGGCTATATGGTTATGGGACTTGGAATTTATACCGTTGCCGGGATAGCCGGAGCCATCTTTTACATGGCGCATAACATCGTTGCAAAAACAAACACATTTCTGGTTGCCGGGCTTATAAACCGCGTTACGGGCTGCTATGACTTAAAATCGATCGGGGGGCTTTACAAAGTGAGGCCCTTGCTTGCAGTGCTTTTTATTATTCCGGCATTCGGACTTGCCGGCATCCCTCCCCTTTCGGGTTTTTTCGGGAAGCTGATACTGATATCGGCCGGTTTCAGTGCTGGTGAATATGTGATTTCTTTTATAGCTTTGGCAGTGGGATTGTTTACCTTGTTCTCTATGGTTAAAATCTGGAACGAGGCATTCTGGAAGCCCGTATCCGGGGAAGGAAACAAAACGGACAGGCTGCCGGCGTCAATGATTATTCCGGTTGTGATGCTGGGTATGCTAACATTGCTGATGGGTCTGGCGGTGAAACCAATGCTTGAAATTGCGGAGAACGCTGCCGCAAGCCTCCTTGATCCGGCGTCTTATATACGGGCCGTACTGGGAAGCACTCATATAAATCCTTAACCATGAACAGATTGAAAAAAATCATTGAAAACACCTTCGACTTTTTCATATTCCTTCTGTTTTACCTGAAGGAGATGGTAAAGGCGAATTTGCTTCTGGCCCGTGATATACTGAGTCCGCGCATGAAAATAAGTCCGGCCATCGTAAAAATTCCAATCCGGGCCAGTAGCGGTATCCAGCTGCTGGCACTGTTCAACCTGATAACGATGACGCCGGGCAGTTTGTGCCTGGACATTGATGCCGACAAAACCCATATCTATGTTCATGGATTGTACGTAAAAGACCGCGATTCGTTCGAAAAAGAAATTCGCGAAGGAATGGAAAAAAGAATAATGGAGGTATTTGAATGATGGATAATTTGCCGGAACTCCCTGTATGGGTTGAAATGCTAACGCTTGCACTACTTTCGTCAGCCATGCTTTTGGCGCTGATACGGCTCTACAGAGGCCCTTCACCGGCCGACCGCATCGTGGCGCTAGATCTTATTGCATCCGTTACCCTTTGCTTTGCCGTGGCATTTGCGGTAATTTCCGGTGTCAGCAGGTACCTCGATATAGCTGCCATTGTTGCGTTGGTAACCTTTATAGGTACGGTAGCCTATGCGACGTATTTAAAAAAGAGATACAATGACTAGCAGTGTGATTACATCCTTCTTTCTGATTGCCGGAGCTTTTTTTTCACTGCTTGCGGCTATAGGGGTATTGCGGTTTCCGGATCTTTACACCCGAATGCATGCCGCCACCAAAGCACCTGCATTCGGTCTTTTACTGCTTCAGACCGGGGCTGCTGTATATTTTTCTTCCCTTTATACAACACTCATCAGCATACTGGTAATAGTAATTATCTTTCTGACTGCACCAGTTGCATCGCACCTAATCAGCAGAGTGGCTCATTATACAGGCACACAAAAATGGAGTAAAACGCTGATCGACGAACTTGAAGCTGAATCGATAATACCGGAGGCAAGTGAAAAAACCGGCGGAGAAGAATCTTCGTAAAGAAAACAGCAATTGCTTCAATTAATGCATCATTTCATAAATTCACTAAAAACAACACACATGAAAAAGATTGTACTGATGATTATTGCGGGGCTGTTTTTTGCAGCCTGCAATCAGCCTGCCGGAGGGGAACAAAAGGAGAGCACTGAAGTAAACGTTGAAGCAGTAAAAACAATTAAACTGCACGTAACGGGTATGACTTGCGAAGGTTGTGAAAACACGGTTATGAAAGCTCTAAACGGGCTTGAGGGAGTAACGCTTTCGAGTGCATCGCACATTGATGAGCGTGCAGAGGTAAGCTTCGACACCACGCTGACAAGCCTTGATGAAATCGCGCTGGCGATAGAAGGCGTTGGGTATAGCGTTGAAGGGCTGGTTCAGGACGAAGATACGGAATAGGCACGGCTGTCATCAGCCATAAACCGTCGGATTTCCGTCCTTCGATTAAACAGAAATCATAGCAAACGGCGAATTCCGGATCATTTTCTGCTTTACGGGAGAGTGATCCGGAAACGCTTTTTTCCCGGCATCACCAGTAAACATCATCAAAAAAGGTATTTTGTTTAACGATCATAAACAAAACCAAAATGGCATTCCTTTCATAATGCTGTTTATCAGTAGTCAGACATGATCTTGCACAAAGCAGCAAGCGAAAGTCTTAAACAATTAAGACAAAATCTAAATTAAAATAATTTTTTTTGTTCCGTTTGTTTCTCCTTATTTTTGGGCAACAAAGCAAAAAATTATGCAAAACAAAAACATATTTCTACGGGCCTTCAACTTTTATTACGAAGGATTCAGGAGCATGACCCTGGGCAGGACCCTTTGGCTCATCATTCTTATTAAGCTTTTTGTGATGTTTGTCATCCTGAAGCTATTCTTTTTTCCCAATTTTCTCAAGACAAACTTCAGCACCGATGAGGAGCGAAGCGATTATGTAATTGAACAATTAACAAAACCAAATAACTAGAACAACATGACAGAAGCATTCGACTACTCACTGATTGATTGGTCACGTGCGCAATTTGCGCTTACGGCCATGTATCACTGGATATTTGTTCCGCTTACGCTTGGTCTGGGGTTTATCATGGCCATCATGGAGACCATTTATGTAAGGACAGGAAATCCGGAATGGAAGCGCATCACCAAATTCTGGATGACCATTTTTGGTATCAATTTCGCAATTGGAGTTGCAACGGGAATTATTCTGGAGTTTGAATTCGGAACCAACTGGTCGAACTACTCCTGGTTTGTCGGCGACATTTTCGGAGCACCGCTTGCCATCGAAGGAATTATGGCCTTTTTCCTGGAATCCACTTTTATTGCCGTAATGTTTTTCGGATGGAATAAGGTAAGCAAGAAATTCCATCTGGTTTCAACATGGCTTGTGGCGTTCGGAGCCAGTCTGTCGGCTCTCTGGATTCTGGTAGCCAACGCATGGATGCAGCTTCCGGTGGGAATGAAATTCAACCCTGAAACTGCGCGCAACGAAATGCACAACTTCTGGGATGTTCTGTTGTCGCCCATGGCTGTCAGCAAATTCACCCATACCATTTCTTCCTCCTATCTGCTGGCTGCAATAGTAGTTATCGGCATCAGCTCGTGGTATCTTTTGCGTAAGCGCCATATTGTTTTTGCCAAACGCAGCATCGTGGTAGCTGCAGTATTCGGACTGATTACTTCCATTTTTACCATACTCACGGGTGACTACAGCGCCCGGGTTGTAGCGCAGAACCAGCCCATGAAATTTGCTGCATTTGAAGGACTTTACGTCGGTCAGACACGCGCCCCGCTGGTAGCCATAGGTGTTATGTCCACCAGTCCGGAAGATCCCGACAATGAGAACATCAAGGACTTCGTTTTCAAAATCGAAATTCCCAACTTCCTTTCCTACATGGCTTTTCAGGATATCAACGCCTTTGTTCCCGGTATCCGCGACCTGATGGAGGGCAATGAGAAATACAACATTCTCTCTGCTGCTGAAAAAATTGCCCGTGGAAAGCTGGCAATTGATGCTCTCGCCGAATTCAAATTAGCCAAAGAGGCTCAGGATCAGGCCAAGATGGACGAGGCCAGGCAAATTCTCGATGAAAACTTCCAGTACTTCGGATACGGTTACTTTGTTGACGACCCTTCACGGCTTGTTCCCAGCGTTCCGATTACATTCTACAGCTTCCACATAATGGTAGCACTTGGAATGTGGTTCATGATGTTTTTTGCCATCGTTCTTCTGCTTGTATACAAAGGGAAAATATCGCAGTCGAAATTCTGGCTTACCATTGGAATTGTAAACATCCCGCTTGCCTACATTGCAAGTCAATCGGGATGGATAACCGCAGAAATGGGACGTCAGCCGTGGGTAATCCAGGATCTGATGCCCACCATGGCTGCCGTTTCGCGACTCGACACCAATGCAGTTATCACTACGTTCATTCTGTTTGGGGTTGTATTTACCACCCTGCTGATTGCCGAGCTCAAGATTATGTTTAAGCAAATTAAAATAGGACCCAAACAAGAAGGAGGACACTGATATGTTTGAAACATTCGAATTATATACACTTCAACAATACTGGTGGATTATTATATCTCTGCTGGCAAGCCTGCTGGTTTTCCTGATGTTTGTGCAGGGAGGTCAAACCCTTATCTACCAGCTTGGAAAAACTGAAACCGAACGTTCACTGATCATCAATACCCTGGGCCGTAAATGGGAGCTCACTTTTACCACTCTGGTCACCTTCGGCGGAGCCTTTTTCGCATCCTTTCCGCTTTTTTATTCCACCAGCTTTGGCGGTGCTTACTGGGTGTGGATGGCCATACTTTTCGCTTTCGTTATCCAGGCTATATCCTACGAGTACCGAACCAAACCAGCCAATTTTCTGGGAAGAAAAACCTATGAAGTTTTCCTGTTCCTAAACGGACTGCTTGGAACCATTCTGATAGGAACCGCGGTAGGAACGTTCTTTAACGGTGCAAACTTCTCGGTCGATAAAATGAACCTTACCAACATCTACGACTCAGCCATCTCACGCTGGGAAACCCCGTTTCACGGACTTGAAGCCGTGTTGAATATCCATAACGTAGCTCTCGGACTATCGGTATTTTTCCTTGCAAGGGTACTGGGCATTCTATACATTGTTAACAGTGTAAACGAGGAGAACATCCTCGTACGTGCCCGCAGGCAAATGTGGAACAACGCCGTTCCATTTCTGGTGTTTTTCCTGTATTTTGTTATTTATCTCCTTTTGAAACAAGGTTTTGCTGTTAATCCTGAAACCGGAGAAATTTTTATGGAGAAATACAAATACCTGCACAACCTGCTGCAAATGCCGGTGGTTCTGATACTGTTCCTTGCCGGCGTGGCAGGCGTTCTTTACGGAATCTCCAGTTTCCTTTTCTGCCGAAGCCGCAAAGCAATATGGTTTGGGGGCGCAGGAACAGTTCTGGCTGTATTCTCCCTGCTGCTCATCGCCGGACTCAACAGTACGGCCTATTATCCCTCGCTTCACAATCTTCAGCATTCACTTACCATACGCAACAGCTCTTCAAGTCATTACACGCTCACTGCCATGAGCTATGTATCGTTGTTTGTCCCGGTAGTGATTGCGTACATCTACGTCGCATGGAAGTCTATCAACAACAAGCCGATCGAGAAATCGGATCTTGACGACGACAGTTCACACATCTATTAATCGTTAACTTTAAACTGAGCGCAAATGTATTTAGATAAAATTTTATGGTTTCTTGCCTGGCCGGGAATGATCGTTTTCTCCTATTACATGACCCGGTGGGCCCTGAAAAAGCTCGACCGTCAGATAATGGAGGATGAGATAGTTGACCCCAATCCCTGATTTTCGGGATTATTTGTAAATTTTTAATCTGCAGCCGGGTTCTACCCGGCTGCTTTTTTCTACAGCCTTTGAAGATGCCGGGGTTGACAAAAAGTAACGTCCCCGGAAAGGTATTGTTTTATTTCTTCTTACTTGCGAGATAAATGTAAGTAAACAGCGGTACAAAAGTTATCCCCAGTACAAAAGGCAGAAACCATAATCCGGGTCCGCTGCCGGAGTCGCCGGCATTCTGAACAGTCTTCATTGCAATCACTCCAAACATAATTACCACAGCGAGTTTCAGAATACGCAAAAGGCGGACGGCAAGGGTGTACTGCCGGAGTGCGTTTTCGGGGGTTATTTTAACCGGATAATTGAATACACGCGGAAAACGGCTGAGAATTGTAATCCCCGCAAACATTATGGTTGAAATAGCCGGGAGAGCAAATAACGAGGCCTTGCCGCCATAGCCGTCGGCCTCTCCCAATGCATTGAAGTGAGTAGCAATGGTGTCGGGGAGTTTGGGGTAATGCATCAGCACGAAAATCCATACTCCAAGAATCGTCATATAGCCGGCAACTTCCAGAATAACATCCACCGGCGTAGTTTCGGGAAGAGAATCGGGTCGTTTTTGTTTTTCCACAGAATTGAGAGTTTCAGGGCAGCCGATACAGTGCCGTGTGGTTTGATGGATTATGAAGCACTTCCACCGGGATATGTACTTCATCTCAAAACAGCCAAACGCTGACCGGATGCCACTATTATTGCAATTTTTCTATCTTTTCGTTCACTTTGTCAATGAAACCGTGATATTTCTCCGGAACATTGCTTTTCATCTGGTCTAACAACCAAAACCTTCTGGTTTCATTCAGACTGTATTCAATGTAAAGACCACCCCAATCGCCGGCATCCGGTTGTCCGATAATAGTTCCGGGTTCATCAAGCAAGTCTGCCGGGAAAAAATTTACCAGGTCTTTTGCTGCATCAAACTTATCTCTGGACAGGTCAACCCATTTTCCGTCGTAAAAATTCTGTGAATCCGGGTACCGGTCGCTGGAATCTTCAAAAAGAATGTCATTCTCAAGCCTGTAAATTTCAATGCATTGTTCTCCTTTACATTCTCCATAAAAATGACCGAAAATGATATAGTCCGATGCCAAAGGTTCTGAACTGTCTTTAATGCAGGACGTCACCAATACAATCGACAGGCAGGCTGTGATTATTATATTTCGTGTCATTGATTTTTTTTATCCGTTAAACAATCGTTTCCGTTAGTAACAACAATGTCGTCAGCAATATTATTGTTTGGAATAAAGCAATAGTCAGATGAAGCAGAAACGAATGTAAAATTAAGCAAAAAGGCTATTACTCCGATACTATCGTTAACTTGAAGGGAGATAATATGGTACCGGAACGGGCAATTGAAAAGTGAGCACCGGAAGCGGGAATGCCTAGGACGGGGGATGCAGAAGCCTCTGACAATAAAAATGCAATTTACAAAACTATGAATAGTGTAAACTATTAACTTTGTAGCTTGTCAATTCAATGTAAATACTTCCAAAGCATTCAATTCATGAGAAATTCATTATTCAGGATCCTGGCAGTTCTTTATCTGCTGGGAGGGTTGCTTTCGTTACAGAGTGTTCAGTCACAGGTTCCCGCGAACGACACGGCCACCTACCCTTACTGGGTAGAGCTGATGCAAAATCCCGATGCAAACTTTTTTGAAACCCAACGCGCATTTGAGCAGTACTGGGAAGGTAGAGAAGTTACTAAAGGCAGTGGTTTCAAGCCATTTAAGCGCTGGGAATACATGATGCAGCAGCGCGTTACACCGGATGGCCGCCGTCCGGCTCCGGACCGGAACATCCGTGCCTGGAACGAATATACGGCTTCCAATTCAACCCGTGAGCGATCGGGTGACTGGTCTCCCCTGGGGCCTTTTACCGTTCCTTCGGGTTATAACGGATACAGGGGGCTTGGCCGTGTTAATGCCATTGCCTTCCATCCTACCGATCCCAATACCATTTTTATTGGTGCACCTTCAGGCGGACTGTGGGCTACCCACGATGGCGGACTTACCTGGTACAGCCATACCGATGTTATGCCAACACTCGGAGTTTCGGCGATAGCCGTTGACTATACCAATCCCGACATCCTGTATATGGGCACCGGCGACCGCGATGCCGGCGATGCTGCCGGTCTGGGCGTTTGGAAGAGTTTCGACGGCGGCATAACTTGGATTCCTTCCAGTACAGGCATGGGTAACGTTACCGTTGGGCGTTTGCTTTTGCACCCCGACGATCCTCAGATTATTCTTGCCGCCACAAGCTCAGGTCTTTATAAAACTATCAATGCAGGTGCAACCTGGGTTCGTAAAGCTTCCGGCAATTTCAAGGAGGTGGTATTCAAGCCGGGAAATCCAGACATCGTATACGGAGCAGTGAGCGGAACATTTTACCGTTCAACCGATAACGGTGAAACGTTCACCACTATCAACAACGGACTTCCCGGCGGCAGCCGCGGAGTTATAGGTGTTTCTCCGGCAAATCCTGAAATCGTATATTTCCTGATTACCAACAGCGACTCCTTCAAAGGGCTTTACCGCTCTGAAGACAGCGGACTTTCCTTCACCGTACGTTCTACCACGCCAAACATTATGGCATGGGATTGCCAGGGCGGAAGCGGCGGACAGGCATGGTACGATCTGGACATCTCGGTTGATCCCAACAACGCAGAAATTATACATGCCGGTGGCGTAAATATCTTTAAATCAACCAACGGCGGATCCAGCTGGTTTATCACAGCGCACTGGTACGGCGGCTGCGGCGTACAATCGGTACATGCCGACCTGCACATACTCGAATACAATCCACTGAACAACCGCCTGTATGCAGGCAACGATGGCGGGGTGTACTGGACTGCAAACGGCGGACAATCGTGGACGGAGATTTCCAATGGACTTGTTATCAGCCAGGCATACAAAATCGGACAAAGTGCCACCAACAAAAATTTCGTTATCAATGGATACCAGGACAACGGCACCTCTACATTTACCGGAACGGAATGGATTGCCGTTGGTGGCGGAGACGGGATGGAATGCGCATTTGACCCCATCGATGACCGTTATAGCTATTCAACTATATATTATGGCTCTATCAACCGTATTTTCAACCACAACAGCCAGGGACAGATTGCCGGGCAGGGTTCCAACGGAATCACCGAGGGAGGTGCATGGGTAACTCCCTTTCTTATCGACCATTTCGACGGCAACGTGATGTTCATAGGTTACAAAAACGTATGGAGAAGCACCAACATCAAAGCCGGCAACACCGGCTCGGTGAGCTGGACAAAAATCTCAAACATCAACACCAGCAACCTCAGCGTTCTTGTTCAATCCCGAGCCAACACCAACATTATTTATGCCGCGAGCGGAAACCTTCTTTACCGCAGCGACAACGTAAAAGATGCGTCGGTTGTCTGGAACACCTTGACACCCAACCTCCCCACCAACAACACCATATCTGCTATTGAAGCCAGCCCGGTTGATGAAAACATCGTATATCTGGTGCAGCAGAACCGCGTGTTCAAATCAGCGGACAAAGGATACACCTGGACGGAAATTACCGGAACACTGCCGGATGTACAGATGAACACCATTGCATACTATCGCAACAGCAACGAAGGTCTTTATCTTGGAACCGATATTGGTGTATTCTACCGTGACGGAAGCATGAACGACTGGATCTTATTCTCCGACGGACTGCCGGCAGCCATACTGGTAACCGAGCTTGAAATATACTACGATCCTGCAGGGCCAAACGGCGATGTAATACGTGCAGGTTCATACGGACGCGGACTCTGGGAGTCGCCAGTAAGCTACTCAAGTCCTCTTGCGGATTTTTCAGCAAGTGAGACGATAGTACCTGCCGGATGCCCTGTAACATTTACCGACCTTTCAACGGGTATTCCGTTTGACTGGTTCTGGTCGTTCCCCGGGTCCAACACTCCTTCATCCAATTTAAGAAATCCCGGCAACATCACCTGGAGCGAACCCGGAACCTATTCGGTAAGCCTGACTGTATCAAACCCTGCCGGAACGAGTACTGAATTGAAATCGGGTTATATCATTGTAAGTGACACGATTCTGCCGCTTCCTGAATTCAGCGCCGACAAGCGCGTTTTCTGCTCGGGCGACAATGCTGTGGTCAGATTTTCTGACGCGTCCATGTATTGTCCGATTGAATGGCACTGGACCATAGAACCAGACGATTATATCTTTGTAAACGGCACCGATGCCGGATCAAGAAATCCCGAAGTACTCTTCAACAGCCCCGGAAATTACAGTATCACTCTTGAAACCTCCAATATTAACGGTACAAAAGCTGTAACCAAAACCAATTACATACAGGTTGGCGGCATGACTCTGCCGTTTACCGAAGACTGGGAGAGTATGACGCTACAGGCCAATTCCTGGACAGTGCAAAATCCCGACAACAAAAATACGTGGGAAGTGGCTCAGGTACAGGGAAGCAGTCCCGGTACCACTGCTATCCGTATGAACTTCTTCGATTATTCCTCCGCACCCGGCCCCCGCGACCGGCTTATCACACCACCGTTTAATCTGAGCGGATTAAATTCAGCATATCTTGGTTTTGAGCACGCTTACATCCGGCGGTATCAGCAGATATCCGACTCCCTTATCGTTTTTGTATCCAGCGATTGCGGCTTTAGCTGGGACAGGGTATTTGCAATTGCCGAAGACGGAACCGGCAACTTTCAAACGCATGAAATCGTGGATAACGGACTATACACTCCCGAGTCTCCCGCTGACTGGTGCGGAACCGGCAGTAATCCTCTTTGTTTGCTGATTGATTTATCGGCATACATTGGCAGCAACGATGTGATGATCGCTTTTGAATCCTATCATCGCAGGGGTAACAGCCTCTATCTCGACAACATTGTTGTTAGTGAGCTGGTAAATACCGAACTGCCCGCGACCAACAGCGCCGGAATTACACTCTACCCCAACCCGGGAAGGGATATCTTCAATATTGTTTCAGGCAGTCCGATGACTCAGGTTGAGCTGTCGCTTTACAACACCCTGGGAAGGAAAATAATGCAGCAGAAAGCCGGTAGCGGCTATCATTTTACTCTTTCTACCGGTAACCTTCCGGCGGGAATTTACATTCTGCGCATCGATTCGAAAGAAGAAAGCCGTCAGATAAAGCTTATCGTAGAATAACTATTTGAACTGCAGAAGGATACACAGCGGCAGGCACAGAGTGTCTGCCGCTGTGCTTTTTCCGGGAAGGGCCATAAACGGTTTCAAATCAAAAACCGAAGAGTTGCTTTTTACCCGGTTACGGCAGTCATACAGGGTTATGATTTCCGTATGGCAGCAGTTTCTTATTACCTTTGCGGGAATTCGAATCAAAATGAACCTGTTCTACATTCCCGGCAAGGACCTCAAACAAGCTTTTGACCATGGGGATTTACTCCATGAACTGCCAGCCGATGAAGTCGCGCATCTCAGGGTTATGCGGCTAAAACCGGGCGATCTTTGTTTGGTAACCGATGGCATCGGGAATTTTGCCGCTGCAATTTTACAGGAGATTTCAGGCAAACGGTGCATTGTAAATCTACAGAATGTAACTTCCGTTGAGTCCGTTAACTTCCGGATACTAATGGCGGTGGCACCGACAAAGAATATCGCCCGGTATGAGTGGTTTATTGAAAAAGCAACCGAACTGGGAGTGGATGAGATTTTTCCGTTGTGGTGCGACCATTCGGAACGGGCAAAACTAAGGATCGACCGCCTTCAGAAAGTGGCCGCTGCTGCCATGAAACAGTCGCAGAAAGCAAGGATGCCGCTTGTACATGAACCTCAGATCCTGGGCAAATTACTTCAAAGCGGTCTTGCAAACGGCAACCGGTTTATTGCCTGGATCGACGAATCGGTTCAAGTTCATCTGAAAGATGCCTGCCAACCAGGCAGAGACACTCTCATACTCATAGGACCTGAAGGCGATTTCAGTAAAGCAGAAGTTAACGAAGCCCTGCGCAAGGGCTTTCAGCCGGTTTCGCTTGGCAAAGCAAGGCTCAGAACGGAAACGGCCGCTGTTGCTGCGTGCCACATAGCCAACCTTGTTAACACCTGAGCCGGATCGCATTTCAACACCACTGAATGAACCAAGCCGAAAAATTATCACCGGCATAACGATTCACAGAGTCCCTTAATTCCACAAAAGAAGAACGATATTGATACCTATCTTTGTGAAGCCAATCAAAATAACCATGAAAATTACATTTCGCCTTCTGCTATTGATAATTCCCCTGTTACTGACTTCCGGCGGCCCGCCCCACGCGGTTCAGATTGCACTGCTTAAATACAGAGGAGGGGGCGACTGGTATGCCAATCCTACATCGCTTACCAATCTGATTAATTTTTGCAACAAAAACCTTAAGACCGCAATTGATCCGGAATATGCAACGGTAGATGCAGGGAGCAGTGAGATTTTCAACCATCCGTTTATCCACATGACCGGGCACGGCAATGTGCTGTTTGATGAGCAGGAAGCCATGAATCTGCGGACATATCTGATTGCCGGCGGTTTTCTTCACATCGACGACAACTATGGTATGGATCCATACGTCAGGACTCAGATGAAAAAAGTATTTCCGGAGCTTGACTTTATGGAACTGCCTTTTTCACATCCTGTGTACAACATTCGGTATCCGTTCCCGAACGGGCTTCCTAAAATTCACGAACACGACAACAAGCCACCTCAGGGGTTCGGGCTCATATGGGAAGGGCGTCTGGTATGCTTTTATTCTTACGAAACCGATCTCGGCGACGGATGGGAAGACCAGGCAGTACATAACGACTCGGAGGAAACCCGGCTGAAGGCACTAAGGATGGGTGCAAATCTGATACAATATGCTTTTTCCAAATAAAGTTCCCGGACTCATGCAATTTGCCGGATTACATCCCGCAAAGGCAATCAATCGAGTACCAGGTAACGGTTCACTTCCGCAATTTTCTGAGGACTTCCGAACAGATAGAGCATATCGTCGGTTTCTATTGTCATTTCGGGTTTTATTTCGGTGATGTAGCGATTATTCTTCCGGATTGCCAGTATGGTGATATTAAACTGACTTTTTAAGCCACTTTCCAGCACAGATTTCCCGACAATTTTATTTGCCCCCCTTTGAACGGGCAATGTGGCGATCACCATATCGGGAATATTGAGTTGCATATGCGGCGGGCGCTGATGCGGGAAGCCTGACCCGGCCAGTAATTCATAATTACGAGCACGTATATGGCTGGAAAACGATTGTATTTTATCGTAAGGCACCAGATAGTGATTCAATACCCGGGTAAAAATCTGAATGGATGTTTCAAACTCTTCAGGAATCACTTCATCCGCTCCAAGTTTCAGGATCTGATCCATCTCGCTAACGTGCCTTGTTCTGACGATAAGATGTGCCGTTTCGGTAATACTCCTCAGGATGGAAATAATCTTTTTTGTTGCTTCCGGATCGGAGATCGCAATAACTGCCACTCTGGCTGTCTGAACATTAACGTGTTTCAGTATCAGATCGTCGGCAGCATCTCCGAACACAATGTTGAAGTTCTCGTTTTGCCCTTTTCGGAATATTTCCGGATCGAGTTCGATAACCACGTATGGAATTTCGGCCTGCAAAGCTGTACGGGCTACATTTTGGCCGTTAATTCCGAACCCTATGATAACAAGGTGGTCGTTCAGGCCTTTTCTTTCCACAGTAGGCTCTCCTTTTTTCCTGTTCTGGTAGTGAATAAGCCTTCGCCTGACTTTTGGCGAAAGTCCGGCCCGAAGGATGTAATCGGTCACACGATCGGCATTATCGCCCAAAAACGGCGTTACCATCATTGTAAGAATCGAGATAGCCAGGAAATACTGATATACATCACTAGTTATCAAACCGTTACGACTTCCAATCGTAGATAAAAGAAATGCGAACTCTCCGACCTGAAAAAGGGTAAAGCCGGTAATCATTGCAGTACGAAGCGGATAGCGCAGGATCAGCACCGTTGAAGTAACAACAATATTTTTGAGAACAATAACAGCAATTGTAAAACCGGCCAGAAAAATAAAATGATCCAGAAAAAAGCGAAGGTCAAGAAGCATTCCGACGGAAACAAAGAAAAAGCTGATAAAAATCTCGCGAAAAGGCATGATGCTGGCAGTCGCCTGATGGCTGTAATCCGATTCGGAAATGATCAGTCCGGCAAAGAAGGCACCAAGAGCGAGAGACAGACCAACGCTTGACGTAAGCCATGCAGTGGCCAGACACAGGAGTACGATGGTGAGAATAAAAAGTTCGCGGCTCCTGGTTAAAACCACGCGCTGCAGCAATACCGGAACAACATACCTGGCCAGCAGTAAAAGCAGCGCAACGATAAGGATGAACTTCACAACCATACCCAGCAGGGCAACAGCAGGATTACCCCCGTTACCTGCTAAAAGTGGTGTAAGAAGTATCATCGGCACAACAATGATATCCTGAAATATCAGAATTGCCAGCGATATCCTGCCCTGCGGTGACGACATCTGTCCCTTTGCCGCCAGCATTTTCAGAACAATGGCAGTACTGCTGAGGCTTATCAGAAAGCCCATAAATACCGACTGAGCGACCGGAAGCCCCAAAACTCTTGAAACTGCATAGGTAAGAACAATGGTTCCGCCAACCTGAACAGCACCTCCAAGTATTACGGTTTGCTTTATTTTTGAAAGACTTTTCAGAGAAAACTCAATCCCAATCACAAAAAGAAGAAAAATAACACCGATTTCGGACAGGAGTTCCACTTCATGCGTAGCACTTATCAGGCTGAAACCATTGGGCCCGGCAATCATCCCGGTTATAAGGAAACCAATAATGGATGGAATTCCGAAACGCCTGAATATTAAAATTATAAATACTGATAGACCAAGAATGATAACAATTTCCCGTAGCAGAGGCAATTCCATAGGTACAACTTCTAGTTAACACCAGGCAAAAAACAATTCGATTACCGGCTGCAATTCAAACAGAGCGATTTGCCTTGCCGGCGTCCAGAAGGCATGTGTATCCAATCGGCATTCAAAGCCTGAGGATAGCAGTTCCTGATGCATGAAAGTAAGAAAAAAGAATTTATGCGGTAGTTATTTTTAAGAAGTAAATACAAGACTCTTTCCTGAAGCCAGCTTTACGCGGAAGGATGTTAAAAAAGCTGGCATCCCGGTACGAATCATATCAAGCGGCCATAAGTAATGAATTTGCCTGGCAAAGAATAAGAAAGAGCCAGTTATCAGAAAGTATACATGAATAAACAGACACGAATGCTGCAGAGGATTCCAGTCCATTAAAGGCAGATAAATTCCACGCGCCGGTTCTGAGCTTTATTTACAGGAGTATCGTTCGCTACCAGGGGTTTTGACTCTCCCGCCCCTTCCGTCTCCAGTCTGGAAGCGTCTATTCCATAGATTTTAACCAGGGCGTTCTTTACCGAAGCGGCCCTGCGCCCCGACAGATCGAGGTTAATCTTTTCGTCGCCATCGCTGTCGGTATGCCCGACAATCTTCACCCTCAGTGCCGGATTTTCCTTAAGTACGCCTGCTATTTCCTGCAGTGTGCCTTCCGATTCGGGTTTCGGATCGGCTTTGTTCACATCGAAGACAATTCCGTAAGTTACCAGGCGGCCTTCGGTAATCAGCTTGCTTCGTGTATCGGGTGAGGCAGTAGTTATTTTTATATTCGATACAAATGGCCAGCTGCCTGAATCCCAACCGGAAAAACGCAAACGGTTGAATTTTGTACCCTGATAGATGTTTGTTGGCATATCAAGGGTTTTCATACCTCCGTGGTAAATTCTGACCCTGCGGTTCTGTATCCAGATAATTACATGGTTTACAACTGATTTACTGACAGTTCCACGCGTCGATTCTCCCGTAATCCAGTCGTTGTCTCCC
The DNA here is from genome assembly GCA_022837485.1 of Bacteroidales bacterium. Taxonomy (GTDB): domain Bacteria; phylum Bacteroidota; class Bacteroidia; order Bacteroidales; family Lentimicrobiaceae; genus Lentimicrobium. Next base: position 4,665 of record JALHHH010000005.1, on the reverse strand, counting down.
AAATTGTTATACCCTTTAGTTTCCCAGACTTCGTCGTCGATCCGGATATGCAGACCCCGGTCTCCAGGATACAGGTCATCGTTGAGTTCCCGGTGACTGGCATCCTCATACAGGGTAAGGGTTATACCGTAAGCATATTCATCATCCGGAACCAGATCAAATTCCAGAATAAAATTCGACGGGAAATCAATATCTCTTGTATAGTTATAAACAGCATCTTCGCCGTTCAGATAAAACCAGTGTCCCGGTGCAATATTCAGACTATTGATTTCTCCCGAACTGTTTGTTGTCCATAAAGCAGGAAAGTCTCCAGGTGCATCCTGTGAAAAGTCCTCGAAAAACAAGATTTTATCGCCCGGAACAAAATCGTATCTGCCGGTAGCTTTCAGAGGTTCTTCCTGTGTACCGGAGGATTTACCGTCAAAGCCGGAATCGGCGTTACCATTTTCTTCAGCAGACGAGCCTGCCGGCGCAGGCTTTTTGTTCTTCCCGGCCTCTTTCACCACTTCGCCTTCAAGTACATCAATCCCTTTATCAACCGCTTCATCAAGCCGCTGACCGGCCCGCTGCAAAACGTTTGATTTTACCTTGTCACGAACATTGATTTGGGCCGCAGCAATGCCGGCGGAGAAAATTAGCAGCATAAACAAAAAATGCGATTTCATATGCAGTGTCGTTTTAAACTCCGCTAAAATATACAGGCAAACTAAAAAGAAATTGTAAAAATCGGACACTAGCTTGTCTGCGATAAGAAAAACTTACAAATCGGATGTATGAGCAGACGAATAACAGTATGGAAAATCAATTTTAGCTACACAATATATAAATATCATGTAATGAATATTTTATAAATGGTTACCTTACTTCAGGCAACTACCAAAAGCCCTCTGCACTGCCTATACCATCGCTTCGCTTTCTCGGATGTGAAGGCACCCGGCAGAGGGGCGTGATTTGGTAAGAAGAAATCGGCTGCGACCTATTTTCTTGAAAAAAGACTGAATACGTAAAGCACCAGCCAGGCTCCGCCGGCAGAAATCAGGATTTTTAATAATAATCCGTCATCTCTGATGCCCAGCTTTCCGGCAAGCCATCCACCAACCACGGCGCCAACGATACCCACTACGATATTGCCGATAATTCCAAAACCCGATCCTTTCCAGACCAAACCGGCAAGCCATCCGGAAACGGCACCAACAAGCAAGAACCAAATAAAACCCATAATACCTGAATTTAAGTAAACAATAAAAACGGCTGAGCAGCATTTCCAATTCACACTAATACAAGCGTAAACCGGAATATTTTACTCCAATTTTGAGTGAAAAATAAGGTAATATAGCCAGGATTGCAATTAAACATGAAGAAAAATGACAAATTATCTTCTGCAAGCACAATATATGGGTGAAATTTCATAAATTTATTTATAGTAGAAATTAAAATCAGGGGATAGACTTTGGAACGAAAAAAGTCATCAATCTTAATAATTATATTACATAAGTTCATCGGATTTACTATAAAATATCCTGAACTTTTACTTAAATTTGCCAGACAACACATTGTAGAAACAAGGCATTAAGACAATGCAACACAAACTTTTGCGATCAGCGATTGCCACTTTATCAGTAATTTTTGTGCTGAATGCGTCAGCGCAGCAAATTACGGTCAGCGGTACGGTTACCTCATCAGACGAAAATACCGGGATACCTGGTGTAACGGTAAAGATCCGGGGGAAAAATACCGGTACGGTCACCGAAATGAATGGAACCTATACAATTCAGGCGACAAAAGGTGAAGTGCTGGAATTTAGTTATGTCGGTTATGCTGCCCGTGAAATTACCATAGGCAACTCAGCCCGCATCAACGTGGTATTATCGGCTGCGGTCAGTGAGTTGGGCGAGGTAGTTGTAACCGCTCTGGGTGTAAAAAGGCAGAAGCGGGAAGTCGGCTACACTATTGAGAGTGTACCTGCTGCTGAAATTCAGCTTTCGAATGCGGGAAACCTTGCAAATGCTCTCAGCGGGAGGTCGGCGGGTGTGCAGGTTATGAATTCGAACGGTGTTGATGGCGGAACCACCCGATTCGTGATTCGTGGCGTCAGAAATCTGAACGATAGAAATCACAACCAGCCATTAATCGTTGTTGACGGAGTACCCATGGAAAATGAACCTGGACTTACCGACATAGGTCGTGGTGTTGACTGGGGGTCGGCGCTCAACAACATCAATTCCTTCGATATTGAAAGCATCGATATTCTGAAAGGGCCTGCTGCTTCGGCCCTCTACGGATCGCGGGGAGCTAACGGGGTAGTGATGATCACCACCAAAAGGGGCGGACAGCAAAAAGGGCTGGGAATTTCCTACAACGTCGCGCATAAAGTAATTCAGCCATATCGTTTTCGCAAAGTGCAGGATATTTTCGGAGCAGGCGGTCCTCTCTCATTCCTGGAGCCTTCCTTTGAACTCAACGAAAACGGTGAACCTGTGTACCCGCGGGACATCTATTCCGACTTCGGCCCCCTGGGAGAACATACTGCCACTACATTCGGATATTACGGATCGGCCGTATCGTGGGGCCCGCGTATGGACGGGCAGATGATCCGGTGGTGGGACGGAGAACTCAGGCCCTGGTCGCCACAGCCCGGCAATCTCGACATATACTTCTCCAACGGATCAACCACCACCCACAACATCGCTTTCACCGGAGGCGGTGAAATGGGATCCATGCGTGTTTCATTGACAAACACCATGCATGAAGCCAACATCCCCAACAGCGACTTCAGGCAAACCACCATAAATTTGGGAAGCAATCTGAAAATTTCCGAAAAGGTGAGCAGCAATATTGCCATTTCGTATATGGATTATTACCGGCATAACAGTCCGACCATTGGAGAATCTGAAAACTCATTCGGCAAAGCCATGCTTTACAGCTGGCCCAGAAGTTATCAGGGGATCGAGAAGGAACATTACGCTGCTGCCAACGGTTCGATGATCGATTACCGAAGCAATTCACCGTATTACTACATCGATAAAAACTTCTGGTGGGGCGTTTACAACAAAAACACCAATCTGGATCGCAAAAAACTCATAGGAACGGTGGCCCTGAATTACCAGATAACGCCCTGGCTTAATGCGATGGGAAGATTTGGAATGGATTACACTTACAACGAATTTGAAACCCGGCACCGGCCAACCGATTCGCTTGGTCTGGTGGACGGATACTACGGTCACAGTCTGTCGCGCGATCAGGTAACCAATGCCGAATTTTTGATTATGGCGCACAAGGAAGATCTGGGCATTCCGGGATTCGATTTTAAATTCTCTTTCGGAGGAAACACCTGGACACGCAGCCAGTACGGGCTTTCGGCCAACTCCGGTGTTTGGACGCAGGCATGGGTATACTCCCTGTACAATGCCGAACGACCCGAACAGCGTGGACTTTCGGAAGGCCGGTTCGAGAAAAAGATCAACTCATTTTATGCCCTGATGAACCTGAGCTGGAAAGATTACCTATTTGCAGAATTTACCGGCCGAAGCGACTGGTCATCGACGCTTCCTAAATACAGCAACAACTACTTCTACCCTTCCGTATCGTTCAGCTTCCTGCCTTCAGAAGCTTTCCGCATGAGCAGCTCCTGGCTAAGCCAGTGGAGACTGAGAGGAGCCTATGCGTTGACGGCTATTGATACCGATCCGTATAAACTTGATTTTGTGTATTCTTCCGGAAATTTTGGAGGCGATAAAACATCCGCATTGCCCTATACTATTCCTCCGTACTCGCTCGAACCTCAGTTTTCCGCATCCTGGGAAGTTGGCTCAATCCTGGGCTTCTTCAACGATCGTATCGATCTGAATTTCACCTATTACTATATCAGCAGCTACAACCAGATCATGAATTCTCCGCTGCCGGTATCTTCAGGAGCCGGACAAATTACCATCAATACGGGAGAACTCGAAAACAAGGGTATTGAAATAATACTGAATACCGTACCTGTCGAATCCCGCAACCTTACGCTTCAAGCAGGGCTGAATTTTACACGAAACCGGAACAAAGTGCTGAGTTTGGGTGAAGCTGCCGAAATATATGAAATCGCCAACATATGGGGAGGCAACGGGCCCGCTATTGCTGTGGAGCCGGGGCAGGACTTCGGAACCATTATCGGTTGGGATTACATTTACCATCCCGACAACGGACAACCCATACTGAACGATGCGGGTACCCATTACCTGATGACCGACAACAGAGTTCCCATTGGCAATGCATCGCCGGACTTCCTTGCAGGATTCACCACGCGACTCCGATGGAAGGGCTTTACACTCAGCACCCTGATCGACACCAAATGGGGAGGGGATGTCTACAGCGGAACCTACGTAACGAACGTCCACACGGGACAGAGTCCCTCAACCCTGAGCGAACGCCTTGGGGAAGGGCTTCCCTATACCGATCCTGTGGGTAATGTCAGGAATGTAGGTGTGATTCTTCCGGGGGTATATGCCAACGGCATGCCCAATGACAAAGTGGTTCATTACTATTTCAAGTACATGCCAAATGCAGGAGGCTGGGGTAAATTTCTCTCCACCCCGGGCATCTTTGAAAACTCCTGGGTAAAGATGCGCGAAATTGCATTTTCGTATCGGTTGTCCCCAACACTGCTGAAGAAGGTAAAATTTA
>JALHHH010000142.1 GCA_022837485.1 Bacteroidales bacterium | reverse complement strand
GCAGAGGAGTGCTGTAACAACCTCGATTCTTCCCGCCAAAATGCCCGCCGGGTTTTAGCCTTTTTTACGCAGCCGTGATTTTTTGGTACTTTTTTATCAAGAAAAAAGTACGGAAAGAAACCTATGAAAAGGTATGCGGATTGCGGATTGCGGAATGCGGATTTCGGATTTAGGGGCATTTGGTGATGGGGAAGATAAGGTTGAGGTTGAGATAAGAAGTAAGAAGTAAGAGGTAGGAAGCAGGAAGTAAGACTGAAAATCCGGTCAATGTGCCGGTAATTAAAAAAACTTAGCGTCGTTGCGTCTTTGCGGGGGGCAGGAGATGCTGAATCCCTGCCGGGGCGGGGGATGCGGAATGCCGCCAATGCCCTCCGGCTACTGGTTTTTTGTCAGCTTCTGGAAGACGTCCTCCAGTTTGCCGGCCTGCTTTTGCATGGAGAGGACGGCGCGGTTACGGGTGACGGCAAAGCGGAAGATTTCGGAACGTACGTCCTGGTTTTCGGGGGATTCGACCAGCCAGATATTGCCGGAGATGTTCTTTACATTTGTCACTCCCTTTACCTTGCGCAGGAGTCCGGCATCGACTTCTCCGTCGAATTCCACGAGCACCTGTTCGTTTCTGTTGGGACTGCTCAGCAGGCTTCCGGTGGAGTCGTCGGCTACAATTTTGCCGTGGTTGATGATAATGGCCCGGCTGCACATGGCTTCCACCTCCTGCATAATGTGGGTGGAGAGCATCACGGTTTTCTCTTTGCCGATGCGGGTAATCAGGTTTCGGATCTCTGCCAGCTGGTTTGGATCGAGTCCGGAGGTGGGTTCGTCGAGGATCAGCACCTCGGGGTCGTGAATCAGGGCCTGTGCAAGACCCACCCGCTGACGGTATCCTTTCGACAGGGCCCCGATTTTCTTTTTGCGCTCGGGCATAAGTCCGGTAATCTCCATCATCTCATCCACGCGTTTCAGGGTATTTTTCCCGAGCTGATGAATGCCGGCCACGAATTCGAGGTACTCGCGTATATACATATCGGTATACAGTGGGTTGTTCTCGGGCAGGTATCCTACTCTGCGACGCACCTCGAGCGACTGTTCCCGGATATCGTATCCGTACACGCTGACATCCCCGGCTGAGGGAGGAATAAAGCAGGTGATGATCTTCATCATCGTCGACTTCCCGGCACCGTTCGGGCCAAGCAGTCCGACCACTTCTCCCGGATTAATGGTAAATGAAACGTTGTCGAGCGCCAGCTGCGCCCCGTATCGTTTGGTGATATTGCTAACCTTGATAGACATATGCGGAATAAATGTGATGCAAAGTTAGGGGATTTTGGATTACCTGCGGTGAGCTCTCCGCCTCAGGGGGATTGGTCCGGATTTAGGGCAGCAGTTGAGGCTGAGCAGAATCCTCGTACGAAAAGGGATCCCGAAAATGCTGAATCATAAGCCAATGCTGCGGCGATAAGAAAATCTATACAGAAGACAGTATCCTTATTTCACACTAAGCACCATTCAAATATTCAGATGAAATCCTGCGTGAACGGAATTTTGCCAATGGCGTATGCCGCCAGCGAAGGCGAGGACCTGCATTGTAAAAAAGGCGTTAAAAAACCCGGCAGCGCACAAATAAAGAGAAGAATCGTACGCGATAGGGGCGGGCAGAGTTCGGGTGACTTTTGTACATCGATTTTCAGCAGAGGAGTGCAGTAACAACCTCGATTCTTCCCGCCAAAATGCCCGCCGGGTTTTAGCCTTTTTTACGCAGCCGTGATTTTTTGGTACTTTTTTATCAGGAAAAAAGT
>JALHHH010000079.1 GCA_022837485.1 Bacteroidales bacterium | reverse complement strand
CGTGTATAAGTAATGGCGGGGGGTGTAGTATATTTGAGCATTCTACCTCGCATCAAGTTCAGTGTAACTTGACAGGTAAGTACCCCGTAATCCGCCACTACTCATACACGTAGCCCGTTACCTGCAAGGCTAAAAGATAAAAACTAAACCAATGACTTACCAAGAAGAAATCAAAACATGGTTAAGCAATTATAAGGAAAAGCATTTTGAAAAATTGCCGAATGGGAAGTGGAAAAAGAATCAAGAAACGTATCCACATATTCTTCCTGAAAGTCACCGATTTGACAATTTACTTTCACCTTATAAAGAATCATTTCTAAATAGTAGTTTCAAAAGAGAAATCAAGTTTCATTCAGACTTTCATCATCTGAACTCATCTCAAGCTATGTGTATCAATTTGTTTTATCCTTTATTTCAAGAAAGGAAACTAGAACTTATTGCACAGAAACTTGGAATAACTAATGAGAAGATTAACTATGATTCTGTATGTTTTGAAAAGGATTCAGAAATAGAAAGAGGGTATCGTCCGACTAGTTTTGATTTTTATTTTAGCACAGAAAGCGGAAAAAAAATCCATTTCGAAATCAAATATACAGAACAAGAATTCGGAAAGGCTAAGAAAGACCCTGAGCATTTTGAAAAATATGAATCAGTTTATCAAGATCATGATTCAGTCATAAATGAAGAGTACCGCAACCGCGACAGTTTTCTAGAAAACTATCAAGTTATGCGGAATATTATCAATATTGGACCCGATAAATTTGTTGTTTTTATTTACCCTGAAAACAATTTAAAGATTAGAAAGCAAGCAGAATATGCTAAACAAGAGTTTGTTAAAACTGAATTCAAAGAAAAAGTATTTAATATTACATGGGAGGATTTGATAGAATTTATTGAACCTCACATTCAAAACTCAAAGGATTTAAATACTCAGTTAAAAGAATTTAAGGATAAATATAGAATAAATAAGCCCTGCAGGTAACATCGCATATACCTAATGGCGGTTTTACAGCACTTTGCAAGGCTTTTCGCCCGCTCAAACTTCTCCACGGTTTGACAGTTGAATCGTCCGCAATCCGCCACTAGGCATATGCGTAACGTTACCAGCCATATTAAAGACGACAGAAACGAATGGATAAGAAAGAAACATTTTCAAAAAGACAAGGACTTTATTCATTAAAGGAAAAAGAGATAACTGTTCGTGAAGACGCTCCAGAAGGACTTCGTGGTTTTATAAAAATGGCATTTTACGACCTTAACAAAAATCCTTCTGAACTTAGGACAATTACTTCAAGAGTTTTAAAAACTCCACCTGACAGCAATAACTGGTCTGAATTTCCAAACATTGACTGGGAAGTCGGACAACATATAGAAAATTGTGAATGGTATTTAGTGTATGATATAATTGAAGTAATAATTCAAAAACTGAATCCGAAAGAAAAAGAAATCTTTACCAACGAAATAAACGAATACTTTATAACAAACGGAATAGGCTGGAAAATTGTAAATGGACAAATTGAAACACGTGGTGACGAAGTTTTTGAAACAGCGGTTAAGAAAGTAGTTTCCGTTCTTGATGTTGCAAAATTACAGACAGCTAAAACTGAGATAGGAGAAGCTCTTAACGACTTATCTAGACGACCAACTCCTGACATTACAGGTGCAATTCAACATTCTTTGGCTTGTTTGGAATGTGTGACAAGAGAATTTACAGGTGACAAAAAATCAACACTTGGCGACTTAATGAAAAAATATCCTGGTGTAATTCCTTCACCACTTGACCAAGCTGTGACAAAGATTTGGGGGTACACTTCTGAACAAGGCAGACATTTAAGAGAAGGAGAAGCACCAGAATATTTAGAAGCAGAACTTGTAGTTGAAGTAACTTCTTCAATTGCAACTTATTTAGGAAAAAAACTTAGTGGGATAAATATAACTGAACAGACAGATGAACTACCATTCTGACAAAAGAAATATAGCTGGGAACAGGCGTTTGGCTCAATGGCGGGTAACGTGGTTAATTGAACATTCTACCTCGCATCAACTTTTGTGGTGAATTGACAGTTTTGTGCTCCGAAATCCGCCACAGCGACAAGCGCCAAAACGTTGGCACACATTTAAAAACAAAAAAAACAGAGAACTATGACAGCAATTTTAGGATTATTGAGTTTTGCGCTTTTCATTGCGTTAATCGTTGGACTTGTAAAACCGCAATTGGTTTTGCGTTGGACAGACACACCAACCCGATTAAAAGTATTTGGCTATTGGATTTTGGTAACCGTTTTAGTCTGGATAATCGGAGTAGCAACGAAAAGTGATGAAGACAAAACAAAATCAATTATTGAAGCTGCCAAAAATTTCATTGAGCAAGAAAATTATTCAAGCGCGATTTCCAGATTAGAAGACATTGACAAAGAGAACCCTCTTTACTCTGAAGCTCAAATTCTTTTACAACAAGCTGACAGTCTGAATAAGGTGACCGAAGAAGAGAAAAAGCTTGCAGAGGAAATGGAAATTAAAAAAGCTGCAGAAGAAGAAAAAATTAAACAAAAGGAACAGCTTGAAAGAGAAATAAAGTCAGTAAATGACGGAGTTGATTTTTCAACATATCGTGGAACAGTTGACGCTTTACAAATGGAACTTGTACTTTTTGGAATTTGGGCAAATATCATAACAGAAGGAGAGAATTCGGACGACCCTGAAATACAAATGATGGCAAAACAGTTAAAGCCCAAAGTTGCAAATTTGCAAGTAAAGGAATTTCCTAAGTTGAGAAAGGAGTACGCCAATATCGTTGCAAAGAAAATGTGGGAGAATGATATTGAAGTAACAGCTAGTGGAACAAACAACAAATACATTAACTTTTCAGGTGGAATTTTTGCAGCTAATAAGAATAAGCAAGACTTTCAAAATGAAGTATACGAAGTTTTAAAAATGTTCAGATTTAATCAATCAAGATATAGATGGTATAAAGGTGCAGACGAGTACACATATTGGACGATTTATGAAGGAAAAGACTCTGATCTTGTGACATTTGACAAATAAAAAATGAAGAAAACTTGTGCTAATAAATAGGAATATGAGCGGTCTGCAAGACCCAGCGAATTTTCTCGGTTGAACTACATTCCCTCCGGGGCTATGCACTTACCGGCATATTTCGATAGGATTCAGAGGCAGGTACACGGGGTTGTACCGGTGACCCGCTCAATGCGTTGCAGTTTGTTTTCAGGCGGTTGCTGTTTATTTATAATATCATTGATGCCTGATTTTTCTTCTGCTACTTATAATTTCCGTTTTCCTTGACTTTTATTCTCGAGGATGAATGATCATTTATTCTAATGATCCGGAAACCTGCAGCTATTACTTTCTTTTGTGAGTGAGTTTGTGTCTATAGCTTTATTGAATGCTTGATTTAACATATACCCGACCATCCTCAATCCATTGCCGGAATTTTTCCACTACCCCGTGTTTCGAGACATGGTGCTCAAATTCATCTGAATGGTAAGTATGAACCAGAAAATTAATCCCCTCCGGTTCCACTCCCCTTTCAGTTCTGAAATCATCGATTCCGGCCACCCGCATTCCTTGAGGCAGGGTTTTGTATATCCAGCGGCCAAATTCTCCCAGATATGGATCTTTCATAGCATGATCACATTATATCCAAGATGACTGGCCACCAGAAACTGGGTTTGAGCATCACGGCTCCTGCCCCACTCCGGAAGCAACGCAATGGATGTACAGTTTTTAATAAGGGCTGTAAAGCTGATCCGCATTGCCGACTGCCAGCCGAAACCCTCAGGAATAAGTGAAAGCGGATTGAGTGGTTTATGCCCGTATGCTTTCAGGAGGATCTCAGCGTCTGTATTTCTCTGCATCAATATCTTTCTGTCAGCAGAAAACAGATCTCCGGCAATAAATACCGAGTTTTCTCCAGCGGCCGGGATAGAAACATTATCAGTGGTAACAAGATCCAGCAGCTCCAGGAGAGGATCTACTACATCAAGGATTGCTTCGGCCGGTAAGGACCCCCTCTTGATTTGCCTGAGTCTTAACATTAAATGATCTGCATTCATCAGTCTATGGTTAATTGAAGTGAGTAATGATGGTTATTAGCCAGGCGTTCAATTCTGTCCTTCAGGGTACCTTCCAGTACCAACTGTTTTGAAGCTGGGATATAGATAGTTTTCTCCGGACCGGAGACCTTTATTCCATCCCGGGTAATGAGGTAGTGCAGATTGTACCGTTGCTTGGTCCGGCAGGGAGTATATTCCTGATAATACCGTTTACACTTGCTTACTTTTTCGCCGAAAAGCGGATCCGTAGCAACAAGCCCGCTAATGGTTTTGTGTGCATTGATGCTGGTTGCATGGGCTTTCTTATTAAAGTACCTGGCAATAACCGGGTGTGAAAGCCTGAGTAATTCCTTCTGCAGGTACATGGCCGTAAGCCTTGCATCAGTTATGGTTCTCAGGGTAGTGTTCCAATGCAGCTCACGCAGTGTGATTCCGAAAACATCGCACACTATCCGGTCCAGCCGGCGCTGCTCCCTTCTAGAATGGCGGTTTGCTGTTGTCCTCTTCATGTTGTTGGATATTAGTGTTATCTCCTGGCTTTGTTGAGATATAGAAACACTCCATTGATTTGCCTTCCACGGATTTGATGATCCGTCTGAGTGACTCGGTGCTGTTGCCGGTACAGAGTTGAATAGGATTCAGTTCAAAACCATAGTAATCGCACCAGGCCTGGATGTGTGATTTGAATTTTCCGCTCCTGTAGTCGCTCTGCTGCTTTTTCGACAATCTGGTTTTGAAGTTCTCAAAAGCATATTCCCGGATGATATAAGTATTGAAATAGCCGTTTTCAGTTGGTGAGAATTGAGGCTTTTCTTGTGTGGGGCAATTGATGAAGTAATCATTCGCCCAGGTAAAGAAGTCTTCATCCCTGCCGAGTCCCTGGGCCATGGTCCGGCGGAGCTGGCGTTTCTCAAGGTTCATTAGCGGGGGCTGTATCTTGTAAAAACGCATGGTTAGCTGTATGCAGTAGGCAATGAGATTATAGAATTTAATCCATTCTTCATCAGTAAAATCATCATAGAGCCGGCGCCCGAATTTTGTTAGGGGGGTGCGCGTTTCCTTGTAATCATTGAACTTTGTTGCCTCGTGGTAGTAGTCGGAGACCCCGCAATTCAACAGCCTGGCCACGGTGCTGGAGTCATAGTTCTGAAGCTCGAAGTTTGAACTGATCAGCATCTTGCCGCTATCTTCATATTCCAGGGTAAAGGGTGTATAATTCTTTGGATTTACTTCCCGTTTACCGGTCACCTGGGTATAGAAGAATGAGAAATCAGCATATTCATGCATATCATCCACTTCAATGAAATCATGAAACTCAGTCATCCCATCATAGAAAAACTGGTACTGGTTCTTATCATCCAGCGAACGCCCTCCTTTGTAGAATGAGGTACGGACATAAGTAATTGCCTCAGAAAGCAGGCTCTTTCCGGACCTTCCGGAAGACTGGCCGATTTCAGAGATTCGCATATCCTGAAGGAAGGTCAGCCAGGGTTTGCCAGGATCCTTATATTGAGCACAATGATAACCCAGGACAAAAAGAAAATTGGCCAGTGTTAGGTTCTCCTCCTTGCGTTCCTCCGGAGTGAGTGCCTGGCGAAGCTCTGACTCCTTCCTCCAGTGCAGGCGTGACAGATCCCGGAGAAAGCGCACAAAAATGAAATCTTCATCATGAATTTTAACTTCGTACTTGTCCAGGTCTGAAAGCTGAGCAAGCTTGGAATTGTAAAGCTCACGTTCCTCATCATTTTTGGATGCCGAAAGTTTCAGCAGGAGATCCTGATAGGCCGGTGTGGGATCCACTGTTATAGCCGGCTTATCAATGATCCTTACATCTCGGTTAATCACATGACTGATTGGCTCTTTCTTCACCTCCAGGCTTCCTAAAATGAAATTTGGAAGATCATCATGCTTAACCCTTTCAATCTTGTCGCGGGTAATCCTGATGGATCCATTCCTGAAGTTTATGTATTCTGTATCCCGGCTGTGGTTTTTAAAATTCAGTTTAATTTCATCTATAGTTTCCAGGTTCCCTTCAGTGATCTGATTGCTGGTGTTGATCTTGTTAAGCAGATCAATACCATCCATAAGGCTTTTACTTTTTATCCATTCCTTGGTAAACCGCTTGACTATGCGCTTTATTGAATCCGGCGCGATCAGGTCCACAACTTTGCCCTTTATCCAGGCATAGCAGTAATTTGCTCCTTTGTGATAGATGGATTCCATCTGGTACAACCCCTGGGCCCGGAGGAAGAAATAGTAAAATTCCATGTTGATGGAATAACTGGTCTTGCCGGTCTTTTCATCGGTTGATTTCTGCCAGAACTTGATTCGCCTGGCATTGCGCTTCAATACAAGAAAATTGTAGTATGTCTGGTCCTGATATTCGCCACTGAGATTGATAAAGTCTTTAAGGTCTTTGCAGGGATTACCCCTCCAATCCTTTTTATATTTAAGCCACTCAGGGAGTTCAATAGTATACAGGTTGATATGCTTCAGGGCATTCTTCAATGCCTGAGCCTGGCCGGTCCGGTCCAGGTCCATAACCTGGTAATGATTCTCACACAGGTCATCAACCTGTTTGAATTGCTCATAAGTAAATTCAGCCGATTCACTATTCAGCCAGTAAACATGAAAGCCCAGGGCATGCAGGTTCATAGCATCAGACTCACCAGAGCAACGGAACAGATCCCTGACCTTTGCTGAGGGCTTATCCTGAGGAGGTGTCAGATCTGCCTGCTCTTCGTCCAGAAATTCATTATTACATTCAAGAATTTGCTGAAGGCCATAAACGTACTCCTTTGGTTTCTGCCCTATATAAAGGAACCGGTGTTTTTTCTCAATTTCATGTGGCCGATAGAGCTTCTGGAAATCTTTATAGTCAAACAGGAAGATCGGATAATCCTTTGTTGCCTTAAATACATGTACTACATCCCGGTTATGCTTTTTTGAATTACCGCAGTACTCATACTTTTCGACCACCCGGCAATGGAAATAATCCAGGGTGTCTTCCGTTACATAGCGCCCGATGGCGGAGAGGTCCTCAGCTGAGGGGTGTTCCTTGAAAGTGAAATTGTATGCCCCTTTCTTATCAGCAGGAAGCATTTCCCGCATTTCATATTCCGGAGCCCATTTTACTTTCTGAAACTCCTTGCCTTCAACAGTTCTTCCGATAACTACCTGTTCAACAAAAAGCAAGGCATCGTAAAAGTTCAGCCCTTCTCTCCAGACAACAAAATCTATAGCCTTGAGGCCATTAATCTGATCCTGCTGGCCAAAGTCAGTTATCCGCCAGAAACCATCATACCAGGTAACCCTGGCCGAAGCAGTTTTTTCATCATCCCGGACTTTAAAGAAGCTTTTGGGATCAGTCAGATTGACATCCGGGAAGTAATGTTTAAAGACGTCCAGGCCGCCATCAGTAGCATCATATATTTTATCCTGATCAATATAGCGCATGAAGTGTATTACAGAAGATTAATAGGTGATTTTGAATTTACCACCGGCATACAAAGGATCCTGCCTGAGTATAGACCGGTAATATGAAAGCAATGCGAAAGGCCCGGAATGGATCAGATGCTCTTTATTACTGCGATCGATCCAGATAAGCCTGCCGGTTGCCGGCTTTTGCTCCTTACACCTGTATTCTGGTTTCTTCATCGAGCTGTCTGGTTAGCATCCTCAGAAATCTTTTGTCTTCTTTTGTCAGGTCCGGATCCGGAGCCTTCTGCAACCGGGTTTTGAGAGCAGTGATGATGGCAGGAATAAAATCTCCCGGGATTGACATTATGTTAAAGCCTTCGGCTGTTTGTTCAACGTACATCAGAGTATGAATAAAATGATCGATAATTCAGTTAAAAACAGTTGAAAGAAAATAATAAGGCCGCGACGCCTGGCTAGATCTCGTTCACCCATGCCGGAAGAATTACAGTTTCAGCAAGTGCGTACATTTCTTCTTTAATGAGTGCCAGCTTCAGCTGCTCAGACTTCATCCGTTCACTCCGGATACGGAGTTGATGCATATTCACAAGCCTCCAGTCCTGGAACCTCATGATGTTTTCAATTTTCCTTACCATGCGCTGTTGAGCTCTCAGCCGGGCAGAAATTTCGGAGAAGGATTCAAGAATGTCAGTTTTCATAAGCTTTTTGTTTGCGTGGGGACGCGGTTGTTAAACACCTTTTTGCATTGCCCAGAGGGCAATTTCGATTCTGTTGTTAATGCAAAGCTTTTCACGGATCCTGCACAGGTAAGTGCGGACAGTTGACAATTCAATTGAAAGTTCAGCGGCTATCTCTTTGTCCAGTTTTCCCTGGCTTATGAGCTTTATTACAATGTACTCCTGGCGGCTCAACCGGCCATTGGGGGCCGGGGGGATCTTGCATACAATATCAAAACCCGGGCACGAGCCGATGGATTCACAACAAGGAGCATCTGAGCAGGTCCTGTTACCGGTGAGGTCCGGAGTTGAGTCAAGCGCACCATATCTGCAGGCAACAAACTTTTTTTCAATTTCGTCAGGGTCCGATATCCGCATGTCATATTTGATGCAGTTGAGCGCTTTCGGGTCGGCGATCAATTCAGCCTGAAAAGGTTCCCTGAGTATTGAGGGCAGTTCCAGGTAATCCATGCGGTTGCCGTTAACCAATGCACGGACATCATTATCATGGCGATAAATTTCTATTGAGCCTTCAAGGCCGGCAGGGAATTGCTTTAGCATAAGTCAGCAATTTTCTTTTTCAGTTTTTCCTCTTTTGCCTGATGCTCTTCGATGATCAGAAGCGCTGCCTCAACTACTTCAGAAACATACAGGGGACTGGACTCCTGGAATGTTTTGAAGATTGAACTGTAAGACTTTCCGGTTTTTTCCCGGATAAGTTTTGCGTAGTTCCTGGGAAGCTTGCTTTTAATTTTCTGTAAGCTTTTCTTGTCCATTTTTTTACGTATTGATATTATATTGGAATTGTACTACCTTAGTACATCAAATCAGCGGCTAAAGTACAATATTATTATTGTACTTGTCAATAGTATTATTGTACTTTTTTAAAAATTGTTAAGGAGAAAATTGTAGATGACAGTAAATCAGAGGATTGGAATTTTCCTAAAACAAAAAAAAATTTCGCAATTAGAAATTGCGGGAAAGCTGAACGTAACAAAACAAACCGTCAGCAACTGGATAAATGGAACCGTTCAGATTCCTTTAAAGCACATAGTTGCGATGGTTATTGAATACGATTACCTGGATCCCAGATGGCTGTTGACAGGTGAAGGTGATTTGGAGGACATTTCACATCCGGGGAAGGCCACTGACACAAAGAAAGCTGAAGGAGCTATTGACCTATTGAAGGAACAATTGGCTGACAAGGAAAAAACCATAGCCAAACTTTACAAAGAAATTGGTCGGCTGGAGGAGCAACTTTCCAGCAGAAAAAAATAGAATTCAACACCAAAAATAAATCGAATAGAAAAAACAGAAATCTCCAAAATCCTTGCTAAATCCAGGATACAGAAGGCTCAGAGACTCCCGCCATCTCCACAAAATCCTGTAAATTATTGATTTACAGGATTTTTTTTACAACACCCGGCTTTTGATTAATAGTGCTTAGTATAACACTATTATTCAATTATTTACAATCAGCTCCCATGGAAGAGGTCAGATTCAAAGTCTTCAACGTGGCATTTTACCGAAAGAAACCATCCTAAAATTCCTTAGGTTTGAACGAAAAATGCAAACACCCATCATTCAGTGCTTGTGAAATTCTCGCAGCAGTTGAAGAGACCTTTTTGCGGATTTTACGGTAGATTATGTAAACCAACGCCTGTTTAAACTCTAACCCTGAAATTAACACGTATTAGTTGATAACTTTTTGTTAAAAACCTCGATTTGAGGCGGGTTATAGTAGTATATTTGTAATACGTATCCAC
>JALHHH010000078.1 GCA_022837485.1 Bacteroidales bacterium | reverse complement strand
GAATACCACAAAGGAAGGATGGCTTCTGTAATCATGCATGCTTACCACCAGATTATGGATACAGGCAAAGTCCGGTTATTCCGCTCCCACCGTCCCGACTACGGCGATGGAATGCAGCTGCGCGATTTCATTTACGTGAAGGATGTTGTAAGCGTTCTTACTTTTATGATGGAGAAAAGACCCGTTTCGGGGCTTTACAACCTGGGAACCGGGCATGCACGCAGTTTTATGGATCTTGCCGGTTCAACCTTTGCAGCACTGGGTAAAGCACCTGTTATCGATTTTGTCGATACGCCAGTAGATATACGCGACAAATACCAGTATTTCACGGAAGCTGCAATGGACAAACTTAAAACAGCGGGATATTCAGACCGTTTTCACAGCCTTGAAGAAGGCGTAAGCGATTATGTATCGAATTATCTGAGTAAAAACAGGTTCATGTAGGCAGGGAATTACAGCCCGTCCTTTAATTCAAGCAGGAAAGCCTTCAGATTTTGCAGGGTTTTTACCAGTTCCAGGTTGCCGGATAACTCATCGGGATTTTCTTTCATTTTTTCGCGGGCTCCCTGCAGGGTATAGCCGCGTTCTTTCACCAGATGATAAATAAGGTGAAAATTATCCACGTCCTGTTTGGTAAAGAAGCGGTTTCCTTTTTTGTTCCGGTGGGGTTTAATGATATCGAATTCTTTCTCCCAAAAGCGGATAAGTGAAACATTCACATTGAACATTTCAGCTACCTCACCGATCCGGTAATATACCTTTTCGATTTCTTTTTTCCGGTAAGGCATTGCAGAACAGTATTAATCAAGAGATTGCGAAGGACGCTGCGACAATTCAATCATCTGGGCGTATTCCTCGGGTGTGATATCGTTGAAGAAGTAATTGATCGGATCAACGGGGCGGCCCGATTTACGAACCTCATAGTGCAGGTGAGGCGAAGTGGATTTTCCGGTATTACCAACAAATCCGATAACCTGGCCGCGTTTGACTTTCTCGCCTTTTTTCACGTTCATTTTAGACAGGTGCGCGTACACTGTCTGATATCCGAAGCCATGATTGATTATGATGCAGTTACCGTACCCGCTGCGTGAAAACTCCACGGAAGTAACCGTTCCGTCGCCGGTAGCATAGATATCGGTGCCGACGGGAGCGGTAAAGTCGATGCCTTCGTGAAATTTGGTAACCTTATAGAACGGGTCGGTTCTGTACCCGAAATAGGAGCCAATGCGGCGCAGATCCTTATTGGAAACCGGCTGAATAGCAGGCATGGAGGCAACCAGCTCTTCCTTTCGTTTTGCAAGAGTAAAGACTTCATCAAACGATTTCGACTGAACCACGAGCTGACTGGTAAGTACATCAAGTTTGCGGGTAGTATTTATTATGAGATCGCTGTTGCGATAACCTTCAAGTCTGGAATAACGGTCCGTACCTCCGAAACCGGCTTTACGGACGGATGACGGAATGGGATCCGATTCAAAAATTACCCTGTAGATATTATCATCTCTGTCCTGTAGATCCGCAACAACGGCCTGGACGTTTTCAAGCCTTTCGTTCAGAATTGCATATTGCAGCTTATACTGTTCAATTTCACGCCGGAGAATTCGTTCTTTGGGCGATTCCATGAAATTGTATGCCAGAATGAGAACCACGGAGGCAAAAACCAATCCTGTAGCAAAAACAGATAAAAACTGCATCATCCGCTGACGGAAGGTAACTTTCACCTTCTCAATTCGGAGAGATTTGGTATTAAAATGATACCGGACTTTAGCCATTGAATAAAATGAAACTGAGTACTACGGTGAACAGCAATTAGTTGCCGTATTTTTCCCTGAGGTCTGCAAAATTAACATTTTAACTTAAATTTGCAAGCCTTTAGCGTGTTAAAAAAAACTAAAGTTTGAATTTAAATCTTCCCGATAATATGAATGCTCAGCAAATCAGGCAAACTTTCCTGGATTTCTTCAGTTCCAAAGGCCATCACATAGTTCCTTCCGCACCCATGGTTATTAAGGATGACCCAACCCTTATGTTTACCAATGCCGGTATGAACCAGTTTAAGGATATTTTTCTCGGCAACTCACCGGTAAAATATCCCCGGATCGCCAATACCCAGAAATGCCTGAGGGTTTCGGGAAAACACAACGACCTTGAGGAGGTCGGTCACGACACATACCACCATACCATGTTTGAAATGCTTGGCAACTGGTCGTTCGGTGATTATTTCAAAAAAGAAGCCATTGACTGGGCATGGGAACTTCTTACTTCTGTATACGGCATTGAGAAGGACAGGCTTTACGTCACGATATTCGGTGGAGATGAAGGCGACGGACTTGAGCCCGACATGGAAGCGTACGGGTACTGGAAAGCACACATTGCCGAAGACCGCATTCTGAGAGGAAGTAAAAAAGACAATTTCTGGGAAATGGGCGACTCCGGCCCCTGCGGACCTTGCTCCGAAATCCACGTTGACCTTCGCAGCGATGCCGCACGGAAAGAAGTTAGCGGGGATACTCTTGTAAATACCGGCGACCCACTGGTAATCGAAATCTGGAACCTGGTATTCATGGAATTCAACAGGCTTGCCAACGGCAGCCTGCAACCATTGCCCGCAAAACATGTGGATACCGGAATGGGATTCGAACGTCTCTGCATGGCACTTCAGCACAAACAATCGAATTACGATACCGATGTCTTCCGCTCACTTACGGATGCCATTTCGGGCCTATGCAAAATCCCATATGGCAGCAATGAAAAAGCCGATATCGCCATGCGCGTTATTGCCGACCACGTAAGAGCCATAGCATTTGCCATCGCCGACGGACAGCTTCCGTCGAACAACAAAGCCGGTTATGTAATACGAAGGATATTGCGCAGGGCTATCCGCTACGGATTTACCTTTCTGAAACTGGAAGAGCCTTTTATCTACAAGCTTATACCCGTTCTTACTTCGCTTATGGGCAATTACTTTGAAGAGCTCAAGAGCCAGCAGTCGCTGATTGAAAAGGTAATAGCCGAGGAGGAAGCTTCTTTCCTGCGAACACTCTCGCACGGCATATCAAAGTTTAACCAGTATATAGAATCAAATAAGGGCAGCAAAGAAATCGAAGGTTCCTTTGCATTCGAGCTTTACGATACGTATGGGTTTCCGATCGACCTGACCGGGCTGATGGCCCGTGAAGCCGGAATGACGGTGGACATGGACGGATTCAGCAGGGGACTCGAACTGCAGAAAGAGCGCTCCCGCAAGGATGCCAGTATGGAACTCGACGACTGGGTAATAATCGACGAAACTCCGGAAGAAACCTTTGTGGGATACGACACCCTGCATACTGAAACCCGTATTACCCGTTACCGCAGGGTGAGAGCCAAAGGGAAAGATGCTTTTCAGATTGTGCTGGCCGTAACTCCGTTTTATGCAGAATCGGGCGGCCAGGTTGGAGACCGCGGAATTCTGATATCGGAAGGCCGGGAAATTCAGGTTATCGATACGCGAAAAGAGAACAATCTTATTATACATTTAACGGAATCGCTTCCTGCCAATCCATCGCTTCCCGTTGCAGCGATCGTATCGGTGGAAGCCAGGACCAGCACTGCCAATAACCATTCGGCGACACACCTGCTTCATCACACTCTTCGCGAGATCATTGGAACACACGTTGAGCAGAAAGGGTCGTACGTGCATCCCGATTACCTGCGTTTCGACTTTTCGCATTTCAGCAGGCTTTCCGGAGAAGAACTCAGGCAAATAGAGCACAGTGTAAACCGGAAGATTCGCGAGAATCTCGCGGTGGATGAACAGCGGCATGTCCCGTTTGATAAAGCAAGAGAGCAGGGAGCAATGGCATTGTTTGGTGAAAAATACGGCGACAGCGTTCGGGTGATCCGTTTTGGCGAATCGGTGGAGTTGTGCGGTGGTACACACGTGCATGCAACCGGGCAGATCGGCCTTTTCAAAATTGTATCGGAATCGGCCATTGCAGCCGGAGTCCGTCGTATAGAAGCTATTACAGCCGAAAAGGCTGAAGCATATTACGAAGACCAGCTGGTACTTATCGACGAAATCAGGGAACTGGTAAAAAATCCCGCAGATCCTATCAAAGGGGTAAAGAACATTATTGATGAAAATCAAAAGCTAAGGTCAAGAATAGAGCAGGTTGAAGCTGAAAAAGTAAATAATTTATTCAGCGAGCTGATATCGGGTTCAAGGGAAATCGACGGATGCCGTTTGATCAGCGCACGGGTAAATCTGGATGCCTCATCCGCAAAGGATCTGGCCTTTAAACTGATGAGTGCCGCTGACAATCATCTGATAGTACTTGGAACGTTGTACGAGAATAAACCGGGATTGCTTATAGCCATTTCTGAGGGACTTGTAAAAAGCGGGCGTTACAATGCGGCACAGATGATTAAGGATCTTGCTCGTGAAATTCAGGGCGGAGGAGGCGGTCAGCCTCACTTTGCTAGTGCAGGCGGGAAAAATCCGGACGGGCTGGACCGTGCACTGGAAAAGGCAGCATCCATAGTTGCCGGCTCATCTGATTGAATGTGTGATTGTTGACTTTCCGGAACGGGTTCAGGATTGAGGGGATAGACGTCCTGAATGTCAGGTTAAACATTTTCGTAACCAGCTTTGTTTATATGCTGGCGACAAACGTTAAACACGATTATGTTCTATACAGGAAAACCAATGATAAGGTACTCTATAAAGGACCTGGAAAAGCTCACCGGCATCAAGGCTCACACCATCAGAATCTGGGAGAAAAGATACCATCTGATTGAACCGGAGCGTACTTCAACCAACATCAGGTACTATTCCGACAAGGATCTGAAGAAGCTGCTTAATGTATCCATCCTGAACCGGAACGGACTAAAAATCTCGAATATCGTCAATATGGATATTCAAGAGATGAATGAGCGTATCCTCGAAATATCTGAAACATCCCTCGATCAGGACAATCAGATTGAACAGCTTATTGTTGCCATGATCGATTTTGACGAAGCGCGTTTCGACAAGGTACTTACAACATCAATTATAAAGCTGGGATTCGATGAAACCGTTACCAAACTCTTGTATCCGTTTTTTGAGAAGATAGGGTTACTTTGGCAGATCGGCACCATTTTCCCTGCACAGGAGCATTTTGTATCGGGCATAATCAGACAAAAGCTTATCATCGCCATCGACGGACAGTCAACCACCGTAAAGCCGGGCAGTAAATCGATCCTCATTTATCTGCCCTCCGGAGAATGGCATGAGCTTGGAATACTGTTTTTTCACTATTTGTCTCGGAAGCAGGGACTAAAGGTTATTTACCTGGGGCAGTCGCTTCCGTTTGAAGATCTGATAGAAGTAGACGGAAAACAAACCGTAGACTATTTGTTTACCAGTCTGACAACGCCGCTTACGCAGAAAAAATACACGGAATATTTGCAACAACTTTCGCTGACGTTTCCTGAAAAGACAATATTTATAACTGGAAATCAAACCCGTGAACACCTGGTCGACCTTCCGGGCAACGTAATCCGCATAGACTCACCGGAAGCCTTTATCGAAAGAATTTCCTGATTGCTTCAGCAATAAGTTGATCTCTCAAATAATACAGCCGGACAGAATCGGGGTATAAAAGTGTGTAAAACGTTCAACAAAATTCTTAAAATTCCACATACTGTCATGCCCTCCTGACAAAAATGTCAGTGGTCTGCCATTCGGTCACGATCGTATTTATCTACTGTTTTACAACAACTTACGGTCTTTAATATAATTTTTATAATGTTAGCTGATCTTTATTACAGTAAAATGACCCAAAATGGGCCAGATTTGAAAAATTCACCAATAAACATAAGTATCTGAATTAGTGTATATTTGCCTCTATTTACACAGTTTCATATCCTCATTAATGCATACAGTCCCGTATCGGGACATATAGTGTCCTATAATGGGACATTTTTGTGTAAAATTATTGTTTAACTTTTTTATGCTATTCTTTTAACATTTTTTCACAATCAAATTAAATTCGTATATCCCTGTATTAGTGTTTTTTAACATTTTTAATTAAGTCCGTTTGGTCTAATTCCCGTTAAAATTATATTAAATCGTTCTAAGTTGTTTAATTTTGCATTATCTTTGTTAAACATTGATCACCACCAAAAAATTCAATAAACCATGACAGCAATTGAATTTAGCCACAAATTAATAAGTCTTCACGACAATCTCTCTTATTTTGCCAACACTTTAACCAACAACCGGGAGGAAGCCAAGGATCTGATCCAGGATACTTACCTGAAGGCATTAACCCACAGGGACAAGTTTGAAAGCGACACCAATCTTAAGGCCTGGACCTACACGATTATGAAAAATACTTTCATAAACAATTACCGCAGGAACCAAAAAGCCAACACTATTGTTGACAACACCGAAGATCTGTATTACCTGAATATACCCCGGAAGTCGGACTTTGTTTCCCCGGAATCGGCGATCAGCACAAAAGAGATTAAAGCCGGCATTGCAAAGCTTGAGGAAGATCAGCGTCTCCCCTTCGAGATGCATACCGAAGGTTACAAATACAAGGAAATAGCAGAAAACCTGAACCTTTCCATTGGCACGGTTAAAAGCCGTATTTTCTTCACCCGCAAGAAGTTAATGGAATCGCTTAAGGAATTTCAGAGCTAAGTCTGCGGCAGGAATATTCCTCCATAGACACAGCCGTTAAATAAGACAGCCCCTTTTCAGGGGCTTTTTTATGCGGTCTGAAAAATGGGGATATCCTTAAAACAATCAATTCCTTCACGCACCTGTGGTATTGTTGAGCTGGTATGGAAGTGTGAAATAAAAAGTAGATCCGGCCCCCTGTTTTGATTCGGCCCACATCTCCCCGCCCATCAGCTCTACAAATTTTTTAGAAAGGGTAAGCCCCAGGCCAATACCGCCGTAATTGCGGTTATGCCCCTCATCTACCTGCCGGAACCGCTGAAAGAGCACATCCAGCTTTTCCTGAGGAAAGCCGATACCGGTATCTTTTACATAAAATTCAACCATACCGTTGTTACGGAAGTTATATCCTACCTCTATATATCCTTCGCTGGTATACTTCAGCGCATTTTCGATGAGGTTAAACAGAGCCTGCCGGAGCTTTCGCTCATCGGTAAGGATAGTAAACGCACTGTCTTTGTTCGCCTTCTGCATACGTATGGAAATATGGTCTTTCCCGGCGATACCTTTTTCAAGATTAAAGAACGTAGTAAGCCCTGTAAGCAATTCATTTATCTGGCAGGGTTCGCGTTGCATAATAATAAGACCCGTCTCAATCTGAGCGATGTCGAAAATCTCTCCCATCAGGTCGAGAAGTTTATTGCTGTTGTTATATATAACGCTGATAAACTGTTTCTTATCTTCTTCTGCCACTTCCGATTCCTGCAATAGCGAAGAAAATCCCATAATGGCATTCAGAGGAGTTCGGATTTCGTGCGACATATTTGCCAGAAAGGCCGATTTCAGGCGATCCGACTCTTCTGCCTTTTCTTTCGACTTGCGAAGCTCGTCCTGAGTAACCAGTATTGCTTTGTTTTTCTCACTCAGCAAATGGATCATACGGTTTTTTTCACGAAGTGCCCTTAGCACAAATATAAGCAGTCCCGACACAAGCAGCAGTGCAAGGACGAATGCCAGGTACAAATAATATGTCGGAATCTGAGCCGTCATACGTTAAAGGAATAGGTCAGGAAATCCTGATCGGGATAACACAAATTTCCCGTCCAAACAGGACAGGAACTGTTTATCCAAAAATAATGCTTAATTCCCAAAAATCAGAATCACGCTAAAAAAATTTACACTATTCCCCGTATGGAGGTGTAATTGTATGTGTTCCAACAGGATACTCCTTCATAATCAGATTATAAAGCATGTCGAAGTGAGCCGGGTTTTTCACAAAGTCGAGTTTATCGGTATCAATAATCAGAATACGCATACCGGTTTGCTGCCGGATGTAATCAAAGTAACCGCTTTGAATCTTTTCAAGGTAGTCGAGCTCAATATCCTGTTCATAGGACCGGCCGCGCTGAATAATATTTGACTTCAGCCTTCGGGTGCTTACGTACAGGTATACCAGCAGATCGGGGCCGGGGATGGAGAGATTGATAATATTAAACAATCTGGCATAGAGCGCATATTCATCATCTGCCAGGGTTTTACGCGCAAAAATGAGGGACTTGTTGATGAAATAATCGGAAATAGTCACCGGACGAAACAGATCGATGACAGAAAGTTCATTCTTAAGCTGATGAAATCTGCTTGCCAGAAAGGAAAGCTCCAGGGGGAAGGCATATTTGGCAGGCTCTCTGTAAAATTTCGGCAGAAAATCGTTGTCTTCAAACTGTTCCAGTATCAATCGAGCATTCAGTTTTTCGGAAAGCATGGTTGCCAGCGATGTTTTCCCCGCCCCTATAGTTCCTTCTATTGCGATGAAGTTATAAATCATATTCCGGAGGCAGATTTAAAAATACGTTGTTCAGCATAGGGCTCGACTGCAAGAGAATCAGAACAGTCAAAAAGAAGCTGCCGGACGGACCTGTTAAATACCGGATGAATATAATCCGGTGCAATTTCATAGAGCGGCACCAGTACAAAGCGGCGCATATGCAGCCTGGGATGCGGCACCGTAAGGCCAGCCACATCGATTATCTGTGAAGCATAAAATAAAATGTCGATATCGATTGTCCGGGGACCGTTTACCTGTCCGTCTCTTACTCTTCCCAAATCACGTTCTGTATCCAGCAGAACCCTGAGAAGCTCTTGTGACATAAGCGCTGTCTCAATGCAAACTGCCTGATTCAGGTATTGCAAATCAACGGCACTGTTCCAGGGTGCGGTTTCATAAACACCTGAGGTCTTCACAATTCTGCCGGCCCGCCTGGTAATCAGTCCGACAGCCCGTTCAAGAAAATCCATACGATCACCCAGATTGCTTCCCAGGAGTAAATAAACTGTTTCCATCGTTTAATATAGTATGGCAAAAATAAGTTCTTTGCTTAAAATAATGCCTTCATCAGCAAACCAAATATAAAAATAATCGGACTGGCCGGACAGGTCATTTTTCAAACGATTCATATTGTGCATTCCCGTGATGCCATTGGATCGAATCGCAATTTTTTTTACTGAAAATTCCAATATGCACGATAAAAAAAACGCTCTGCGCTGTAACTATGTTAGCCGGGCTTCGTCGAAACATATTACTGACGCCGGAAGCAGCGATTCAGCATCCAGTGCAAATACCTTTGAAGATACGGCCAACTATTCATTATCTTTGAATACATTTTACAAACACCCGATATTATGAAACAGTTTTTCAAATTTATGTTTGCTTCGATGGCAGGGATGATCCTTACCCTGCTGATTCTGTTTTTCCTGTTTTCACTGATGATAGCATCGTTGATGACATTTACAAAGAAATCGGAATTTACGGTTAAGCCGTCATCGGTGCTGCATCTAACTCTGGATCAAGCAATTCCAGAGCGTAGTGCTGCCGGCCCTTTCACATTCAGTGAAACCAGCCTTTTCGCAGCCAGCGATGTACCCGGGCTAAGGGAAACGACCGAAATGATCGACCGGGCAGCCGGGGACGAGAACATTAAAGGGATTTTACTCGATCTTAGCCAGGTTCCATCGGGAATGGCCACAACGGAAGAGGTTAGAAATGCTTTGTTGAAATTCAGGGAGTCGGGAAAATTCATTGTTTCCTATGGGGAGGTTTATTCGCAAAAAGCCTATTACCTTGCTACCACTGCCGATATGATCTGCCTGAAT
Source organism: Bacteroidales bacterium (assembly GCA_022837485.1). Classification (GTDB taxonomy): domain Bacteria; phylum Bacteroidota; class Bacteroidia; order Bacteroidales; family Lentimicrobiaceae; genus Lentimicrobium. The sequence continues at coordinate 368 of JALHHH010000078.1, read as the reverse complement.
CCGGAAGGCGATATAGATTTCCGGGGGATGACCGGAGAGATACAGTTTATTAAGGGTTTGCTTGAGAAGCTCGACATCAACGCGCAGATTATTCGTCACGGAAAATATAAAAGCGCCATTGAACCCCTTATCGGTGATAAGATGAGTGAAGCCAACAAGGAGCAGACGCTGACCTTCCTGAATTCTATTTGGATGCATATCTCCAACGGCATCAGCACGACCCGGAACATCGATCCTGCTATCCTGCAGCTTGTTGCCGATTCGCTGAAGCTTCAAACGCCGGAGCATGCCATTGCATATGGTTTTGCCGATACCATTGTATATAAAGACGGGCTTCTGAGTATTCTCAGAGAAAAACTCGGACTGGA
>JALHHH010000141.1 GCA_022837485.1 Bacteroidales bacterium | reverse complement strand
TTTTCCGCCAAGAACGGTGACAGGATAGTTGGCAGGGGTAAACTTCACGGCATTCATATTGCCGGGCAGTGCCCATGCAGCATAGTTCTCTGCTGAACCATCGTCGTATACGATTTCGTAGGGACCCATTCCGTCGGTCCAGGTTACAACGCACTCGGTGTCGTCAGCATTAACTTCGGCATAAACAAATGCAGGAGGATATGCTTCTTCCCAGAGCTCAGCATCGAGCGGAGTTACAACACCTGCAAGAGCCATGGTGTCGATCTCTACATACGTCTGGAAGCCCAGTTTTTCGAAGCTAACATCGTAGGTACCGGGATTAACGTATAGGGTATAGTGACCCTCTTCGTTAGTCATGGTCTGGAAAGACTCCAGATTTCTTGTAGAGTTATTCATGATTCCGGCTGTCTTTCCGGTATTAACCGGCTGACCTTTAACAAGACTAACAGACGGTCTCATCTGAATCCCTTCAGAAGAAGGAGTCATTTGTGAAGGATCAAGTACAACCAGATCCGTTGAACCTCCAATGAATGCATTGGCTCTCAGGATGAATATACCGGCGCCAAGGTCGGTATTGCTCCAGCTGCCAGCTTCCATAATGTATCCGTATCCTGCACCTGCGTTGGGTCCATTGGTATCCCAGCTCAGATAGCGAATGCTTCCTGCAACGTTCCAGTGGGTCATGGCATAGAACGGACCATTGAACTCGATATTGGGAACGGCCACGTTATACCATCCCGGAGCAGTTACTAGGAACGGAGATGAAGAACCGATATAATTCCGGCTGTTGTCGAAGAAATCAACGGTAAGCGGAGTGGTCATATCGCCTCCGTATGGAGGAATGAAATGCATATCAACCGACTGAACAACGCCAGACAATGCAACAGGGAAATAATTTCCAAGATATGCATCGAAGCCTGCATTTATACCCCATCCCGATTCAGCCGTTCCATCGTCGTATGCAATGGTGGTAAAGTATCCGGTAGGATTGGCTGTAACGGTAACTCCGTTGAGCGGCTGACCATCGAGTGCATTGGTAACGGTTCCGGCAAACTGTGCAGGAACGAATACGTACATTTCGTTGGTAATGGTAACGCTCGGATTGGCCAGATCGTTCGATTCCACGATCAGGTCTTCGAAATAGGAGAATCCCGGCTCGAAATCGGTAGCATCCCATGTGATGGCGATGTTGCGGCTTCCGCCTGCAGGAATGGTTCCTGAAGCAGGGCTCACGGCAACAATAAATCCGCCTGCCTTAACATCGAGGGTATAATCCTCAACTTCACCAAAAGAGGTCGTACCGCAGGGCGACAGAGTTCCGCCGTATTGAAGCCTAACCCTCATTCGGGTAGGTCCTGCCTCTGCATCATCGGGAACGGTAATGGTTCCAGTAAAGGTAGCTCCGCCTCCGGATGAAGTAGTAGTGTAGAATTCACCGGCATCGGTAAAAGACTCATTCTGATTCCAGTCGATATATATACCAACAATATCGCTTGACCAGGGAACGGGGTTCGTTACAACGATAGGATAAGATTCTCCCGGCTCCACTTCCGTTGAAATGGATGTATAATCGCCGTATTGTGTACAACCCGATGAATTGTTGATGGTTCCAAACTGTACGTTTCCGATGTACTCATCGCATCCGCCGCTGGCAGCACAATAAGCAAGGGGAGCACGGCTACCGCCATCTGTAACCCATTCCGGGAAGCTGAAGGCAAGAGTACCTTCTCCGGTATTGTTGATTGTTACAGTCTGAACTGCCTGATTGTTTACCCATACCTCATCGTAAATATAGGTAGGATCAACAAAAATGGTCGGATTGGGCCATTCCAGTTCTACCGGACCGGCAGGAACCGATAAGCCTTCATCGTATACTGCC
>JALHHH010000140.1 GCA_022837485.1 Bacteroidales bacterium | reverse complement strand
CGGTTCGGTGCAGTTGTCGGTAAATGTGGTTGTCGGTGCAGCAGGCCATGCAGTGTTGCAGCCCTGAAGCATGATGTCATCAATGTCAACAATCACCGGCGGGACATCATCATCCACCATATACGTTTCCGAACAGGTGCTTTCGCATAATGCAGCATCGGTAATTTTCAGCGTCAGTATATAAGACGCACCACAATCATCTCCGGCTATAACCGAAACTGATTGTCCTGTTGTCGAACCATCGATCGTTCCATTACCGGTTATAGTCCATAAATAGGTATATGCACCGTCTGGCGCATAATACGTTTGTGTGGAGCCGGGACAAAGATCTGCGTCTGGCAATGGAGTAATCGAGCACATTGGACCCGGATTAACCATGATAGGATAATCACAAAACTTAGAAATATAGGTATTGGTGTACGGGGCTCTTACCCAATGTCTCAGTGTAAGAGTTCCCGGTGTGGGTCCGGCATTGAATTCAAAAGCCATTCCGGTGCCGGTCAGTGGACTGGCATTGGTTCCGACCTGATTGATGATTTCCCATTCATAAATGTTGGGAAGATCGGGAGGAATGTCGAGATCAATGTCAATGTTTGAGGCATAAACCATTGAATTAACGCATGTAGTCTCGGTAACATTAACTTCGCAGGTAAAATATTTTAATACAACGGCAGCCTGCATGGACCGATCCTGGTTACCCAGGTTATTTTTTGGGATATCCCAGTTAATGGTACGGGTATGGTAGGGAGATCCGCTGATACCTCCGGCAGAGATCTCACCGAAAGGTTCCCAGTCGTCCCATTTGGCAATGTGTCCGCCCCAGGATAGAACAACAGTAGATTGTTCTACAGTGAACCTGACCAGAAAACGGGTCGAAGAAACATCATCTGTGAGCGGTCCTTCCGAAACATATTCAAAGGAATCGCCGAAGGGAGCAGCTCCCCATAACGACATGTAGTTAAGTCCGGGGTTAGCCGCCATAAAATTATTGAAGAATGTATTGGTCGGCATATTCTGGGGAGGATCAATAGGAATCTGATTCTCTGTTGCCGATGCCAACTGAGGATAACCCAAAAGCGGATTGATCACTTCAGCCGGGTGTCCCCAGAATTCCATGTGTGGTTCAAGGTTGTTGTATCCGGTTAGGTAGTCAATGGCATTGGCTCCACTGTGCCTGGTATCGTATTCCAGGATCAGGGTTACAACAGTTCCCACCGGCATATTGGTCATTGCCACCCTGTAGGGAAGCGAATAACCTTCAACCATGTGTGCCTGGCTGGAGTTTACGTTTCCGTTTACCCAGTTGGCAGGAGAAATGGGCGCATCATACCGCCCGTTACGGATCTGATCGAGGGTTGCAGCAGGTGGCTGCGCATACACAGCGCTACACGCCACAACCATTAAGAGCAAGCCCAGCCACCTCAGGAGGGTCGCTCTTACACAACGTTTGTTTGGTTCTGTCATAGTTAATTATTTAAGGGTTATTAATTGGGTTTATTTTGTGGTATTGCATACGTTTTATGCATACCTGGCATCACAAAAGAATCACAAACGATTAACGAAACGACCTTCCAGCCCTCTGGCAAAGGGTTATCAGGGATCATGCGTAAAAACCGCTGATCTGAAGATTCAGCTGGTGTTTTACGGGTTAATCAGATGTTATTTTCTATGGATTTCTGCCCATAGAATGCAGGTGGGGTTTGGTTTGAATCCCCGTGCCAGAACCAGCTCAGGGGTATGCTGACTATAATTCAGATAGGGCAGGCAGTTATGAGCAATCAGAATAGAAGAAGGAAAATTGCACAATACAGTTCAATAGCTATTTTCTATTAAATCCATCCAATGCCTGATCAGGCGTAATGGTGCCCGGAAGACCTTTTAAATGGAATGTAAAGGTA
>JALHHH010000139.1 GCA_022837485.1 Bacteroidales bacterium | reverse complement strand
TTTTAGCCTTTTTTACGCAGCCGTGATTTTTTGGTACTTTTTTATCAGGAAAAAAGTACGGAAAGAATCCTATGAAAAGGAGGACTGAATTCGGATTGCGGAATGCGGATTTCGGATTTAGGGGCATTTGGTGATGGGGAAGATAAGGTTGAGGTTGAGATTGAGATTGAGATAAGAAGTAAGAAGTAGGAAGTAAGAAGTAAGAAGTAAGAAGTAGGAAATAAGACTGAAAATTATACCTGGTACTCAGAGTTGGTAACGGTTCGGAAATCCAAAAAACCTTGCGTCGTTGCGCTGAGGCACGGGGTGAGGAAGCGAACCCGGGATGAACCCGGGAACGCGAATGGTACAATCTTTAATTCCTGAAATCAACCAGACTCCACGACTATCCCTGGCTTTTCCGCGGGGAAAAGGTTTTGCGGAATTTGGCTTTTCGTGTGTCTTTGCGGTCGCGTTTGGCGAGGATAAGCTGTTCGGTTGGGGTGAGGAAATGCTTTGTTTCGAAAAAGAACTGATAGAAATCGGCCTGTTCTCTTCTGTTTTCCTTCAGATAGGCTTCGGTAAAAACAACCAGGTAGCGGCCTTTTGAGAGTTTGGTCTGGGTGGGATAACCGTAGAAGTGATGTACGTTCCGGTTGGGGCGTTCCACCTCGTATACCCGCTGGTACGACATTGGATTGCCGATGGCGGAGTCGGGATCGTTCAGGTAGATGTAGAACTGCGCATCGATCATGGTATTTACATCCCCGTTTAGACCGCGGCGGTCGTTGGTAAGCACCACCAGTTTATTGGTGTAGTCGTCGTAGAAAATCTGGGGCGAGGGAGTAAAGAACTTCCCTCCGCCGATGTTGGTGCGTATGGGTTCGGTCCATGTTTTTCCGTAATCGCCCGAGCTTACCTGGAAGAAGTTAAGCCTGTTTTCATCCCGGAAAAGACCCACCAGTCTGCCGTTGCCGGCATAAGCGAAACAGGCCTCGGTAATTTTCTTCGACTGATCCTTGCGGTAATCCCACACCTGTCCGGTGCTGTCCCAGTTGCTGCCGTCGGCGCTGAAGCGCAGCTGTACCACAAACGGCTGATAGAACGACTGCATGTATCCGATTCCGGGGATGTGGATCATTTTATGCGTACCGGGGTTGTCGGCCAGTTCGTTGCTTAGCTGCTGCACCGGCGACCAGGTGATGCCGTAGTCGTCGCTGTACATAAAATTAGTGGCTATGGTCTTTTTGTTTGCGGGTCGGAAATTCCTAAAAAACAGAACGATACGTCCTTCGCGGGTAAGTCCCCCGTGCACGTTCCGGTTATCCCATTCGTCTTCATAAATCTTCACGGGCTGTGTCCAGTTAACGCCCTGGTCGTAGGAGGTGCGCTGCACGATGCGGGCATCCTGTCCAACGTGGTGACCGGCAAATCCGGGGTCGAGGCGGAAAAAGTGCCGGATGCTGCCGTCGGGCAGAGTAACCATAAACCCTTCGGCGGTATGGTCTTCCGTAATCATAGAGGGTTTGATTTCAATCTGTGCCTGCAGTCGGTTTGCCGACAGGAAGACAAGAAATACAAAAAAGATACTGCGCTGTATGGCAGAAAATGGAGTATTGCGGCGGCAAAATTCGGAAACATCCGGCGCAACCATGGAAGGCAGCGTTAGATAAGCGTCGCGTTTCTTCATCGTAAAACAGAAAGTTGAGTGGAAAAAAACTAATAATCAAATAAATAGCATTCCGGCCAATGTTCGGTAACTGCAATGCAAAGAAATATGAAAACAGGAATACTTTGACCGGGTTTTAGTAATTTTTAACGAAAAATTAAGTTGGGGATAGGTTGAGGATGAGGCTGAGGATGAGGTTGAGGTTGAGATTGAGATAAGAAGTAAGAAGTAAGAAGTAAGAAGTAAGAAGTAAGAAGTAAGAAG
>JALHHH010000004.1:11627-111713 GCA_022837485.1 Bacteroidales bacterium | reverse complement strand
ACGGAAACAGCCTGATCAAGTACAGAAATCTCTGACCAGACAACCGTGGAAACGGAACCTGTGATCATTCCGGCTATAACGCCCTGCCAGGTAGTTTTCTTCCACTTCAGCAAAAGCAGCATTGCCGGTCCAAATGAAGATCCCAGTCCGGCCCAGGCATACGACACCATATTAAAAATCAGTTTTTCCGAAGTAATGGCAATGATAAATGCAGCAATTCCGACCGAAAAAGTAACCAGACGGCTCAGGGTAACCATTGCTTTTGGCGAAAGCTTCAATTTAAGGATGTTGTGACAAAAATCTTCGGCAACGGAGGAAGAAACGACCAACAACAGGCTATCGGCGGTCGACATCATGGCGGCGATAGCTGCGGAAATAATTATTCCGGCAAACCAGGCAGGCATCAGCTGGGTTGCAAGGTGAGGCATTACGCGTTCCACGTCGCTGAAGTAGCCCTGTCCGTATAGCCCGAAGCCTATGATTCCTATCGCCATAGCACCGGTAAAGGCGGGAATGGCCCAGACAATTGCAATACGCTTGCTGACGATCATCTTTTTCGGGTCGCCGATCGACATAAACTTTGTTAACAGGTGTGGTTGGCCCATATATCCAAAAGCCCAGCTTAAACCTCCAATTACAAGAGCTGCGGCAGCCCATCCGGTTTTCCCGCCGGTGAGGCTGAAGAATCCGGGACTTGCAGCCTCCCATGCATCTACCAGCCCGCCATCAAAGAACCCCAGCTCTGCCAGTCCGGCTATAGGAAGAACCACCATAGCCACGAACATAAGAACGCCCTGGATTACGTCGGTCCATACAACGGCCAGAAATCCGCCCATCATTGTATACAGAATAATCACGGCAGCACCGATGAGCATTCCGTAAAACTGTCCGATTCCGAAAGTTACATTCAGCACTTTACCGGCTCCGTTGAATTGTGCGGCAAGGTAGAAAGTAAAAAAGAATACAATTATCGTCATGAAAACCAACCGGAGGTGCAGGCTTCCTTTTGTAAAACTATTGGAAAAGACATCGGGAAGGGTAATGGCATTGACCGCTTCCGAACGTTGCCGGATATCGTTGGCAATGACAAACCAGTAGAAGAAGATTCCCAGCAGACATCCTAAAGCCGTCCATATTTCTATCAGTCCGAAGGCAAAAGCAGCGCCGGGGAGTCCGAGCAGAAGCCAGGCCGACTCTCCTGCCGAGCGTTCGGAGAGAGCGACGACCCAGGGGTTCATCCTGCGTCCGCCAAGAAAATAATCGGCATTGGATTCATTCCGTCGGTAGGTTATAACACCGATAACCATCATCACGGCAAGGTAAAATACAAAACCAATGAGTGTTGCGTCCATACGACAGCGGGTTGAATGATACCAATCGTAAAGTGACGCTAATATAAGGTAATGGAAACTAAAATAAAATTTCCGTTTTAAAAACAGTGAACCGGAATTACCGGAGGATATTTACTTCCGTCTCGAGCTGCACTTCAAACGTCTGTTCTACTGAATATATGATACGGTTTGCCAGTCCCAGGATTTGGCTACCGGTTGCATTACCGTGGTTAACGAGGACCAGCGCCTGGTTTTGGTGGACGCCTGCGTCGCCTTCGCGAGCGCCCTTCCATCCACACTTCTCGATAAGCCAGCCGGCGGCCAGTTTAACGCCATCGGTCGAAGGATAAGACGGAATATCCGGGAAACGCTGTTTTAGCTGCCGGAATTGATTTTCGCTGATTACCGGATTTTTGAAGAAGCTCCCTGCATTGCCTGTAATGGCAGGGTCGGGCAGTTTGCTTCTGCGAATGGAGGCAACGGCATGTGCAACATTCTGCACGCTGGGCTGGAGCCCGTTCTTTTCAAGCTCAGCTGCAATAGAACCATAGGCAGTATTTGGCTCGGGAAAAATCCGGAGTTTAAAGGTTACGGAAATAATGAAATACTGTCCTTTCAGTTCCTGTTTAAAGATGCTGTTACGATATCCGAATCCGCATTCGGAGCGGAAGAATTCACGAAATTCACCGGTGCGCAGCGAAACAGCCTCCAGCATATAAAAGCTGTCTTTCATCTCCACGCCATAAGCACCGATGTTCTGAATAGGACTGCTGCCGACTTTACCGGGAATAAGTGTCAGATTCTCGAGACCTCCGAAGTTATGGCGAACGGTAAACTGAACCAGGTCGTCCCATTCTTCCCCGCCCATTGCCCGGACGTAAACGAAACTCTCGTCTCTTTCGAGGATTTCTATGCCTTTCAGGCAATTACGGATGACAAGCCCGTCGTAATCACCGGCAAAAAGCACATTGCTGCCACCCCCGAGAAACAGGAATTTCCCTTTACGGTTGTTTATAAGTTTAAGCATACCGGGAATCTGGCTTTCGGCCTCAAGGGTAGTAAAAGCGGAAGCCAGAACATCCATATGGAAAGTGTGGAAAGGCTTCAGATTTACATTATGCTGCAGCAGCAATTCAGATTTTACACTCATGGCACAAAGGTAGAAAGATTATATGCCGTGCCCTTGTCTGTTGTAGTTTAAAATTTAACGTGTAAATAATTTTCATGTCTCATTTTCAACCGTTGCCGGTCTTAAAATGAAAAAATTCTCTGGAAACCGGCTGAAGAGAATGTTTATTTTAGATGAAACAAGCTGTCAACATAATTTCATAAGTAGTAAAAAACAGGTACTTTTGCACGCCACTCCATGCTTCGACAAAGTTGAAAAAAGTACTAGTTTCTGTAACAAACGACCTGAGTACCGACCAGCGGGTTGACAAGGCTTGTCTGACCCTTACGGGGATGGGATTCCGGGTTACTCTTGCAGGACGGAAGCTGCCGGAGAGTCTTCCGTTGAGTAGCCGGAAGTATGAAACGGTACGAATGAGGCTATTATTCCGGCGAGGTCCATGGTTTTATGCCGAGTATAATGTACGATTATTTTTTCTTCTGCTTTTCCGGAAGTGTGACTTACTGGTTGCCAATGATCTCGACACATTGCCGGCCAACTTCCTGGTACATTTGCTGAAGCGGATTCCGATGGTATACGACAGTCATGAGTATTACACTGGCACTCCTGAACTGGTAAACCGGCCGCGGATTCGGGCAATATGGGAAAGTATTGAGGGGTGGATTTTCCCGAAGCTGGGCGATATTATCACGGTAAACGGCTCCATAGCAAGGCTGTATGAAGAGAAGTATGGCAAACGCCTGTACGTTGTCCGAAATATTCCAAGGACCCCCGGGCCGGGATTGAATCCGACGCGGGATGAACTTGGTTTGCCGGAGGACAGGAAAATCGTGCTGCTTCAGGGGGCAGGCATCAACATACAACGCGGGGCTGAAGAGGCGATAGATGCCATGCGTTATCTTGACGGTGTATTGCTGCTGATAATTGGCGGAGGGGATGTGCTGGAGCTATTGAAAAACAAATCTCAGAATCCGGAGCTGCGCGACAAAGTTATTTTCCGGGACAAGATGCCTTACACGGAGCTAATGAAACACACGCGTTTGGCCGATCTTGGGCTGACGCTCGACAAAGACACCAACATCAACTACCGGTTTAGTCTGCCCAACAAGCTTTTTGACTATATTCACGCCCGCATTCCCGTGCTGGCATCACGTTTACCCGAGATAGCCTCCATTGTTGAGAGTTACCGGATCGGGATGATAACCGAAAGTCATGATCCGAAGGCGATAGCAGAGATGATTCGGGAGATGCTCAGCGATGAAATCCGTTATAAGGTCTGGAAACAGAATCTTGCGAAAGCAGCAGAAGAGCTTTGCTGGGAAAAAGAAGAACTCGTTTTGAAAGAATTGTATAAGAAGTATGTCTGATCGCCACCTGCATATCGTTGCATTTGATGTTCCTTTCCCACCCAACTACGGCGGAGTAATCGATGTATTTTATAAAATTCGTGCATTGCACCGTGAAGGCATAAGGTTGCATCTTCATATTATTGAATATCCCGGCCGGGGGCGCGCTCCGGAACTTGATCCCTATTGTGAAGAGGTTTTTTATTACTCCCGAAAAACAGGATTGCGATCGGCATTCAGTTTCATCCCTTATATTGTCAAAAGCCGTGAATCGGAGGAGTTGATGGCTAATTTACTGAAGGATGATTATCCTGTTTTGTTTGAAGGTATGCATTCGTGCTACTACATAGACGATCCCCGGTTAAGCGGGCGGTTACTCATCTATCGCGAAAGCAACATTGAACACGATTATTACCTGAACCTTTTCAAAGCCGAGCGGCACATCGGCAAGAAGGCCTATTTCCTGGTTGAAAGTTTAAAACTCAGGCTCTTTCAGCGCAAACTCAAGCATGCCGGATGTATGCTTGTAGTATCGGAAAGCGATACTGCATACCTGAAGCGTCGGTTTCCCCGGCACGACATACGATATCTTCCAAGTTTTCATGCCAACGACGGGCTGAACATTCCGGAAGGCAGCGGCACTTATTCGCTTTACCACGGAAACATTGAAGTACCTGAGAATGAGGCTGCAGCAGAGTTCCTGATCCGAAAAGTATTTGCAGGCTGCAAGCACCGGCTTATTATTGCTGGTATGAATCCGCCAAAACGGATAGTGGATCTGGCGGCCCGGTACGATAACATCGACGTACGTTCGAATCCGGGAGATGAGGAGCTGTTTGAGCTGATCCGGAATGCCCATGCCAATGTTTTGGTAACCTTTCAGGCTACCGGCTTAAAGCTCAAGTTGCTGAATACTCTTTTCAATGGCCGTCACTGTATTGTAAATTCGCAAATGCTGAGCGGAACAGGGCTGGAATCGTTGTGTCATATAGCCGAATCGGCTGCAGATATCCGCAAGAAACTGAATGAAATACAGGATATACCCTTTAAAGAGGATGAAATGGAAAAGAGGCAGAAGATATTAAACCGCACGTATTCCAATTCAGGCAATGCTGACCGGCTGATCGAAGCCGTTTTCGGAAAATAGCACTTTACCGCCTTCGCATTTCAGCGTCCTTGACGGGAACTTTTCCATTATGGCATAATTATGCGTAGCCATCAGTACGGCCCGGCCTGCGCGACTGATATCAATAAGCAGGGACATAATTCCTTCGGATGTTTCGGGATCGAGGTTGCCGGTAGGCTCATCGGCAAGGATCAGTTCGGGGTCGTTGAGCAGGGCACGGGCAATGGCAACGCGTTGCTGTTCGCCTCCCGACAGTTGATGGGGCATTTTAAATCCTTTGGTCTTCAAGCCTACTTTATCGAGTACATCTTTGATCCGATCCTGTATTTCATTTTTATCGCTCCAGCCGGTAGCACGCAAAACAAAAAGAAGGTTATCGTTTACGCTTCGATCGGATAGTAGCTGAAAATCCTGAAACACAATCCCAAGTTTCCGACGAAGGAAAGGCACATCGTGGGGTCGGATAGTTTTCAGGCTGTAGCCTGCCACCTCGGCATCGCCTTCGTTAACCGGAAGGTCGGCGTAAAGCGTTTTGAGCAGGCTGCTTTTCCCGGTACCCGTTTTACCAATCAGGTAGACAAACTCTCCTTTATCGATATTGAGAGTAACTTCGGAAAGTACAAGGATATTTCGTTGATAAACGCTGAGATTATTCAGGCTGACGATGGTATCGAGTGGCATGTGTAACAGAATTGGATGGTGTAAAGATAAGTTTAGTTTCGAAAAGAATGGCCCGGGTTGTTGAAAAACCGTTTATATCCCTTTCGAATCATCAATGCGGGCAGGTTAATTCTTAATTCGAAGAGGCATATTTATTAATAAAATCGAAAAGAATTTCTTTTCGGATAGGTTTGCTTACATAGTCGTTGCATCCTGCCCGGATCGACTTCTGGCGGTCTTCTTCGAATGCATAGGCAGTAAGAGCGATAACAGGAAGATCTTTACGGAAGGATCTGATCTGGCGGGTTGCCTCATATCCATCCATAACCGGCATTTTAATATCCATTAGCACTAATGCAATTTCATCGTTATCGCGGCACTGAATAACGGCTTCCTGTCCGTTGAGTGCGCGTATCAGCCGATAGGGCTTACCGGCGAGAATGCGGCTGATGTAATAATAGCTAATGTCGTCGTCTTCGGCAACTAAAATCGCTCCATTCACCTCAAAATCCGATCTGTATCCTGAACGGCTCAGGCTGGTATCCATGTCTTCATGCGCCGGGGCATAAGGGAGAGAGAAAAAGAAAACGGATCCTTTGCCGGCTTCCGATTCAAGGGTAATTTCGCCACCCATCATTTCTACATAGGCTTTGCAGATTGCAAGTCCCAATCCCGATCCTTCGTATTCCCTGGAGAACGTTACATCGGCCTGAACGAAGCGTTCGAAAACGGAGGACTGTCGTTCTGCGGGAATGCCTTTCCCGGTATCTCTGACATAAAACTCAAGCATTTGATCCTGGAGCAGGCATCCGAATTCAACGTAGCCTTTCCGCGTAAATTTCAAAGCATTTTTTATCAGATTCGTCAGAATAGATTCAATCTTAACAGGATCCGTTTGAATAACATCGGGCTGACCTGAGAGGAGAACCGGCTCCCGGAGTTCAATACCGTTTAATTCAGCATCGAATTTGAAAAATTTATGCAGTCGGACCATCAGCTGGTTGATACTCAGATGCGAGTAATTAAGAACTGCCTGGCCCGATTCAATCTTTGATATATCGATGATATCGTTAATGGTTGAAAGCAACCGGTTTCCGCTTGCTTTTACGATGCTGATGTACTCATCCCTCAGATCTCCCGAAAGGTCTTCCTGTTGTAAAAGATCCATAAATCCAAGGATTCCGTTCATAGGGGTACGGATTTCGTGGCTCATATTTGCCAGGAAAGCGGTTTTGAGCCTGTCGCTTTCCTCTGCCTTTTCTTTGGCTTCTTTCAGTTCGAAAAAAAGGCGTCGCTTTTCTGTAACGTCTTCCAATATCAGGATATAGTGACTGATATTGCCATCTGAATCAAGAACGGGAGAGATTACGATATTTTGCCAGTAGGGCTCACCGTTTTTTCGTTTTTCCAGAAATTCGCCGCTCCACTCACTGCCGTTGTGAATGACATCCCATATTTCAGTCGCAAAATTTCTGGATGATTTTCCGGAATCGAGGAAGGACGGTACAATACCTATCAGTTCGGCGGAATCGTAGCCTGTAATCTGTAAAAACCTGGGATTGACAAATTCAACAATTCCCTGAGCATTGGTAAGAGCCATACCTACCGGACTCTGTTCGATTGACCGAATAAGCACTCTGACCTGACTTTCGGCTCTTTTCTTTGATGTTACATCATGAACAATGGAATGGAGTAAAATTCTGCCCGACATTGAAATGGCGCTGCTGAAAACTTCCACATCGCGAATGCTGTTATCCTTAAGACGATGTTTAAACTCAAAATGGATGCGTTGCTTTTGCTTAACCCTGTCCATTTCATACAGCAGTTCATCTATTGGATTAAGGTTTATCCGACTAATATTCAACCCGGTAAGTTCATCGCGTGAATATCCGTAGAAATTGCAGGCGGCATTGTTGGCATCAACAATATCGCCGGTTTCGGGATTGATGAGTAATTTTACTGCTGCATGATGTTCAAACAGATGCCGGAACTTCGATTCGCTGGAAACCAGTGATTCTGCTGCCTGTTTCCGATCGGTAATATCCAGAACTACTCCAAAGAAGAAATGTTGTTCGTCCAACCGGTGATACTGCATATGTACTTCAACGGGATATTTGGCGCCGTTCTTGCAACTATGAGAGGTTTCGAAAACCAGAATATCCTTTTCGCCGCTTACAAGCGTCTGACGGATTTCCTTTATCTTCAGCGGAGTATAGTAATCCGAAATTACAGACGGATGCATGCCTGTCAACTCGGAAGCAGAATAGCCGAGTGTGCTGATCGCACCGTGGTTTACGTATTCAAAGGTAAAAGTATCGGCGTTAAGAATATAAATTTCATTCAGGCTGCTGTCGACCAGGCGAATGAGTTTACTAAGCTCAGCTTCAGCTTTTTTTCTTTCAGTAATATCGATAAAGTTTATAACCAGGCCGTTGACGGCGGGTTCTTTCAGTAGATTACTGATTGTACTTCTGGCCCACCGAACCGAACCATCTTTTTGCAAATACCTGTATTCTAATGTAGTAATAGATTCGGAATTTTTCACCAGCTCATTTATTGCTTTCTCAACGTAAAGCCGGTCTTCCGCAAAAACAATATCGAGGGCAACAGGCATCTCCTCTACGGAATCGTATTTCATGAGCCTTAGGGCTGAAGGACTTGAATAGGTTATACGGTTAGAAGGGTTGAGCAAAACGATGCCATCGGGAGCCTTTTCAATAATAGCTCTGAAATACTCTTCCTGTTGTCTGATTCTGATTTCGGAGAGAATGTGCTTTGAAACGTCGTTTACGAGCACATGTCTGGCTTTTCTTCCCTGAAAATAAACCAGGTGTGAAATTACCTCAACATAGATCAACTCTCCATTTTTGCGCACATGCCTCCATATTCCGGCAAAATTGTGATTCAGTTTGGTATTAGACAAATCATCCACCAATGCCGGCAAATCTTCCGGTGGCCGAATAGACTTTATAGTCATGGCGAGAAACTCTTCCCTTGAATAACCGTAATGGTTCACGGCTGCATCATTCACTTCAAGGAATGCGAGCGTTTCCAGATCGTATATCCACATAGGCTGCGGATTATCGGAGAACATTCTCCGGTATTTGCGTTCGCTATCAAGCAGGGCAGCCTGGCGTTCACGATCCCGGGTCTGATCTCTGAATACAAGCACAACGCCGGTAATCATTCCGTCGCGATCGCGTATCGGGGAAGCGCTGTCGGCCACGGGAATAACGGAACCGTCTTTTTTCACAAGCATTGTATGACTTGATATTCCGGCAACGGAACCATGGGCAAGCACTTTTGCAACCGGACTTTCGATAACCATGCCCGATTCCTCATCAATTATATTAAAGATTTTTTCTACGTTTAAGCCGGAAGCGTCGTTTTCCTTCCAGCCTGTTAGATTTTCGGCAACCGGATTCAGGTTTCGGACCAAACCCCGGTTATCGGTAACAATTACCGCATCTCCAATACTGTAGATGGTTGTACGGAATTCTTCACGAGCCCGCAGCAGGGTTTTGAGGGCTACGCGGCGATGGTTTGTATAAATTAAAGAGAAGAAGGAAATCAAAAACAGTCCAAGGAGAATAAAAACAACCAGCAGCAAGCCTAATTTCTGTTTAAGCGTATAATAAGCACCTTCACGATCAATTTTTGTTACTAAAAGCCAGGGTGTCTCATCCACACTGTTTAAATATGCAATAACATCTGCACCTCTGTAATCGGCGCCTTCAAATACGGCGGAATACCCGGGGGTGCACACAGCTGAATCCCAGGTGTGATCACCTATTGAAAAATATGCCTTCAGGGCCATGTTCTCATGAAAACGGGAAGGACTCACTATCAGAAGTCCGGTGCTGTCGGGCATGAGCAAAATCGACTCCGCTCCCGGACTGGAAGTGGGATCAAACGAAAGAAGCGGGTATAAAAACCCGGAGGGATCGATGCGAAGCACCAAGAACAGCGTAAGATTTGAATCAATCGTAACCGGAGCAATAAAATCGATGTGGGCTTTATTGCAATTACTGCATAAAAAAAGGCCTGTACTAACTACCTCATTCTTATTGAATGATTGCGACAGCACATCGGCAAAGTAATTCGGAACAACTGCGGATTCCCTGGTTGAAATCAACAAATTACCTTCGGCATCGCAGATCATTACATCTTCGTAACCGTGTTCGGACTTAAGGTCGTTGAGATAAAATAAAAGTTCGTGTTTGTCTTCCCCGCCGGAACTGAATAAAATGCGGCGAATAGCCGGAACGATGAATGAACTTTGGGATATGGAAAGACCATCGTCAAATTCATCGGTATACCATTCGGTTATTTGTGCTGTTTTGAGTTCCGATACCGTAACAAGTTCACTGATTTTCTCCTTCCTTACCCTCTCGAATTCATCCCGGTAATATCTGGATGCGAAATAGGCCAGTATACACAACAACACAAGCAGAATGAGGGAAACTGCCACTTTTGGAAATGAAATCCTCTGTATCATCGACATCCGTATCAAGCGCATAAAGAATTTCAAGAAAGCAAATATAAAATAATAAATATTATACAGTTAACGTACAGCTTTAAAGTTTGATAATCCGGAGCAAAATTTCGAATATCAGTGGTAACTGAATGTTTTTTAGTTCCATGAGAAGCGTGGCTTAGCATCGGCCATTGCAATTCCGACAAGTCCCAAACGGTAATTCCTGCCGAACAGCAGAGAAGGCATTAATGGGCTCGAACCAGCGTAGAGTACCACTGGTCTATACTTTTTTCGGGCTTCGGGAAGAATCTGGAAGGTTGAGCTGAAGGCATACGTTATCGAATGCTAAGCACCATCGATCGGATGGTTGAATTGAGAAAAGATTGTATTTGTAGTGAGAAATAATTCTAACCGGAATGCGATATTTTCAAAAGCGCCCATCGGTACTTAGCCTCGACCGACAGTTTTGTATTTCATTTTTCCATAGCATGAAATTACTTCCGAATCGGTATGAACTACAAAACCTTTATCCGGAACAACAGGCATATCTCATCATATAGAACAAACCGCATGAGCTATTATGCTTTCGGTTGTTTGCGATAACTTCAAGTACTTATAATTATGGCTGACCCGGGAAAACGGAGTTACGATTTGCAGCCGGGCAAATCATACGTATTTTCATATTCAAGAGCAGGCCAGGTAACGAGAAAGTGCTGAATTTAACTGTGAGCGACATTGGAATAATCGTAAATTTTTTAATGTAATCCATACGTATGAATACACACAAAATTGCAAGCTCCTGCATAAAACTATTGTGGAAAAATAAATTCAAAATAATTGGACAGTACTCTGAAAACTTTAATTATCAACAAACTAAAACAGACACACACAGGTTTGGAGAATTCCTGGGTCTGTTGACAAAACAAACAGCATAATTTTGTTTGATTCCGAAAATTCGTGTAGGTTTGAAGCCATCTAAACAAGTCTGTACGCGATGAGTCAGCAATTTGATCCCAGAAAAAATTACGAGAAAACAAAAAAAGAGGCCGGATATGTAATGCGGTGTGATGCCAGCCAGGAGACTTACGATGCCATTGGATTTATGTCGGGTCTGGAGGTTCATCAGCAGCTTAAAACCCGCGAAAAACTCTTTTGTCATTGTCCGGCAGGTATATATCAAAAGCCTGAAGACTTCGATGCCGAGGTAATCCGGCACATGCGTCCCACCCTGAGCGAATTGGGAGAATACGACGGAACGGCTCTGATGGAATTTAAAACCCGTAAAAATATAGTTTACCGTCTGAAGAATGAGACCACGTGTACATATGAAGTTGACGACACTCCGCCATTTCCACTAAACAGGGAAGCTCTTGAAATTGCAATAGAGATTTCCCTGCTTTCAAAACTGAATATTGTTGGTGAGGTACACATCACCCGGAAGCAATATCTCGACGGCAGCATTCCCACCGGGTTTCAGCGTACGGCAATTATTGGCGTAGAAGGAGAGATTCCGCTAAAAGATAAAACGATAAGGCTGATACAATTAAGTTTGGAAGAGGATTCCTGCCGCGAGGTTTCCGACATAGGGCATACCCGTATTTACCGCACCGATCGTTTAGGAATGCCACTCATTGAAACGGTTACCTATCCCGACATGGCAAATCCTGATGAGGTAAAAGAAGCGGGGGATTATATCCGTTTTCTGAACAGGAGTACGGGTAAGGTGCGAACGGGCATCGGAGCCGGCCGGCAGGATGTGAATGTAAGTTGCCGGGGCGGTTCAAGGGTAGAGATAAAGGGGGTTGCGCACACGCGTTGGATTCCCGAGCTTACACACAATGAATGTTTCAGACAGTGGTCGCTTCTAATATTGCGTGACCGTTTGCAACGCGAAATCCCGGGATATAAATCCTGGAAAATAAGTCATGCAGCAATCGATTACCACGACTTCAAATTCGAATACGGTTCCCTTGTGGATGCAAAAAACAAGAAGCACAAAATCATAGCAGTAAACCTTCCTGGTTTTGCGGGAGCATTATCGCATTTCACCCAGCCCGGCAAGATGTTTGCCAACGAGTTAACCGACCGTTTGAAAGTAATTGCCTGCATAGAAAAGCCAAACATGACTCATACCGAGGATTTTGAACAGGCGATACCGGAAAAAGACTGGGAAGCTATCCGGAAGGCTTTGAAAGCCAATGGCAAAGACGCCCAGCTTCTGATCTGGGGTCCGGAAGATGATATGCCGACTGCGCTGGAAACCATAGAAGAGCGTTGCCGTATGGCCTTTGAGGGCATACCTCCGGAAACCAGAAAATCTTTCGAAGACGGCACCACCATTTTTGAGCGCGTATTGCCGGGAGCCGACCGGATGTATCCCGATACCGATAGTGCTCCCATTCCCCTGGAGGATACGTATATTGCCAGTCTTGGAAACAACCTGCCGCAGGAAGTAACCGACAGATATAAAATTATGAAAGAATGGGGAATTCCGGAAGACACCTATACTTACATCTTCAGGAAAGACCTGTTTCCGCTGATTGAGAAGATCGTTAACGATCTCGGTTATAAACCTTCCTTTACGGGCACACTCTTCGGGCACAAGCTAAAGTATATAGAAGGACACATCCGTCCGGCTGCAGGATTTTCGAACAAGATTGTGTACGGACTTCTTAAGTACATCCGGGACAAAGGTCTGGCGCCTGAAATTGCATGGCTGATGCTTCCGCACGTTTATGCACATCCCAAACTTGATTTCGACTCGGTTCTGACCAGTATCCGGTTCAAAAAAACCGGCAAAGAAGAGTTGTTGCAACAGCTTCCGTTTTTAAAGACCAAATTCAGAGAAATCCGGCATTCCGAAAAAGAAGGAATTGAAAAGCACTGGATAATGGGACAATTGCGCCGGGTTGCGATCGGAAACGTACCTTTATCGGAACTTTCAGAAATTATCGGAGAGAAATAAGGCGACGCTTACAACAGACACAGAAACAGACTAAAGAACGACACATTATGGCTGACGATTTTTTCCAGGGATATAAAGGCGCTTCGCTTGAAGTTTTAAAAAAGTTTAATGTGCGGGTTTGGGGGCAGGCTGAGGTTGCAACCACGCGGGGATTGTTTAAGGGTACTGTATTACCCCGTGCAGAGAACGACGACGACCAGCATATTGTAATGAAAATCGCCACCGGTTATAATGTAGGGATTGACATTGCAACGATAACCGGGATGAAGGAAACCGGATATAAAAAAGCCAATTACAAAATTCCCGAGAAGGAGTTTCCGTATACCCAGGGATTGCCTAAGGTAAAACTTATCGGAACGGGCGGTACCATTGCTTCCCGGCTTGATTACCGGACGGGAGCCGTGATCCCGGCATTTTCTCCCGGAGAATTGTACGGTGCTGTACCCGAGCTTGCGCAGATTTGCAACCTGACAACTGAAAAAGTATTTGCAGTTTTCAGTGAAAACATGGCACCCGAAAACTACCGGAAGCTTGCAATTGCCATTGGCAAGGAGATAGAGAACGGCGTTGAGGGGATAGTAATCGGGCATGGGACCGACACTCTCCATCATACGGCTGCAGCGCTCACTTATATGGTTCAGAATTCACCGGTTCCGATAGTACTGGTTGGATCGCAGCGTTCGTCGGACCGCCCAAGTTCGGATGCCGCTCTCAACCTTATGCATGCCTGCACAGCAGCAGGGCACGGCGACATTGCCGAGGTGATGGTCTGTATGTTTGGCCCTACCAGCGATGAGTATGGATTCCTGCACCGTGGGACGCGTGTTCGCAAGATGCATTCGTCGTACCGTTCCACATTCCGCACCATCGGAGATACTCCCCTGGCCACGGTTACCCGCAGCGGGGTTGAACCTATCAAAAAAGACTACAATCCAAGGCGTAAAGACCGGAAAGTAACCATACTCCCCTATTTTGAGGAGAAAGTTGCTATTGTTTATTATTATCCCAATATGCAGCCAGACATCATCGATTCGCTGGTTGAAAACGGTTACAAGGGAATCGTAATTGCAGGAACCGGTCTCGGGCATATTAACAAGCCTGTTTATCCGGCCATTGAGCGTGCGCATGCAGCCGGAGTACACATATATATGACCGTTCAAACGTTGTGGGGGTATGCGCATATGTTTGTATACGACACCGGGCGCGATTTGATGGCCAAAGGAATAGTTCCGGCTGCCAATATGCTCCCCGAAGCCGCTTACATAAAACTTGGCTGGGTTCTTGGGCAGACCAATGACCCTGAGGAGGTTAAACGACTGATGCTAACTCCGGTAAACGATGAAATAACACCCCGGGAACCATATAACGGATATCTGGTGTACCAGGGTGGCGTTCCGGAGATAGAGGAATTCATCCGTAAGGTTCATAAGTAAAATTATACATGTCTGCGCGGTATCAGACCGCCTAACCGGGGATTGCCGGAATAATCAGATTCGGGGCAATTCTGGTAGTATGTGCTTTTACGAAACCGAAACCATCACATAATCAGGCAGAAAAATTGTACCTTTGCCCTCCCCCAGCATATAATATAACTCTGCCTAAATGAAGAACTTTGCCGCCCTTTTACTGACTGCACTCATTGTCTTATCGCTGAATGCCCAGGATACTCTTACAATAATGCACTACAACATCCTTAACTATGGTAATTACAGCTCCTACTGCACATCGGCCAACAACAATCATGAAGTTAAGGACGGATACCTGCGCACCATCATTGCCCATACACAACCCCATATCTTTACGGTGAATGAAGTCAGTCAGTATGACTTTTATCACACCCGCCTGTTAAACAATGTATTGAATCACGATGTAGACTATTATCGCCGGGCTGCAATTACTAATATTGCAGGGTCGAGCATTATTAACGGTTTTTTTTACGATTCAAGGAAGTTTGTTTTGCACTCTCAGTCGATACCTCAATCGTATGTACGCGATATTAATCTGTATCGTTTGTATTACCGCAGCAGCAGTCTGGCAGCGGGCGACACCACCTGGATCAATTGCATCGTAGCCCATTTAAAAGCGAGTTCCGGAAGCACGAATGCAGCAGCCAGGGCTAGTATGACTTCGGCTGTTATGACATGGCTTCGCACCAACGCTCTTCCCGGCAATTACCTGATAATGGGCGATTTTAATCTTTATACTTCTTCGGAGGAGGCGTATCAGAATCTGATAAATCCGATAAATGCAAACCAGGCATTCCGGTTTTATGATCCGGTGGATACTCCGGGGAACTGGAGCAACAATTATGCATATGCCGGTGTGCATACGCAATCGGTTTCTTCATCCGGCAACGGATGCCAGGCCAGCGGTGGGCTCGATGACCGTTTTGATTTTATACTTGCTTCGGGCAGTATAATGAACGGCACAGAAGGAATCCGTTATCTGGAAGGCTCCTATGAAGCAATCGGGCAGGACGGCAACCACTTTAACAAATCAATAAACGATTATCCTTCCAATGTATCGGTACCTTCAGCTGTACTTAATGCACTGGCGTCCAATTCCGATCACCTTCCCGTTGTGATGAAAGTGGTGGCAGGTAAAGGTCCCAACAGCATCGCGGAAAGACCGGCTCAATCGTTCCATGCTTACGTATATGCCCGCGAAGGAGATACTCCGGGTCTCGGTATAATTGCAGCAAAGGCCATGAAATGCAGCATAGAAATCCACAACCCTGCCGGAGCATTGATTTCCCGCAAGGACTATAGCCTGACCGGAGGAAGAAACGACCTCAACGTCGAAATGCCTTTTACCGGAAAAGGTTTGTATTTGCTATCGGTTACCGATGACAGGGGAACCCGCATCACATTAAAACTTATCCTGTAAATAAGCCGGGGAGTAAGTGTAACCAGGGCTTCCGGCATCAGTAAAACAGGATTCCCAATTTGATGGCAATGCGATTGTAATAATACCGGATGTTAGTGGATGATCCGGCATCCCATATATATTTGACGTCGTTAAGCCTCATTTCCTGGTACTGATATGCAACTTCAGCCATCAGTATCGTACCAGACTTCCCGGCAAGGCGAAAGCTGATACCGGGGCTGAAGAAAACACCTCCGGAGGTGTTGCCTGTGGATTGATATCTGTTACCATCGTGAGTTTTTTCCAGTGGAAGCGCATAACCTGCTCTGAACGATATCATTGGCAGACGCTCATACTGTTTGTTTTTATACCTGAGTTCACCAAAAAGGGGCAATACGCTCCAGTTATACCGTTCAAATCCAGCTCCCATCCCCGCATAAAGCTGCCTGCTCCAACTGAGTCCGGCAACCGACGTAACTGAAGGATTGGCCAGAAAGCCGCTTTCTCCATTGCCTATAAGCAGTCCGGCACTCGTATAGCTGTAAAAACGACCGCCTGAAATTACAGAATTTGACGAATCATTCTTCGTATCGTCACCAGAATTTTCAGCTGTCCATTGATTAGTAAAAACGTCAATACTGTAACCGGCTGCCTTACCCGAAGGTAAGAACAAACCGGCCAACAGCATCATTACCAAAAAAAAGGAAATCTTTACATTTTTAATCATCTGTATGAGATTTTAGGGCTCTACTACAGGTATGCTGCTAATGAGCCTGAGATCTGAAAGATCGGAGTAATCGTACTGAAAGAGTCCGTCGTCTCCGATCAGCATCAGAATCCCATTCCAGGGTATAACATCGTAAGTTCGGATATCCTGAAAATGGGCAATCTGATTCATATGAATATTCATTGGGTCGGCGGCATTGTATACCTTCAGGCCGGCATCGCCGTCGCATATAAAAAGGATATGGTTGTCGATTCCGAGTCCGTGCGGATTAAACATCGGATACGATTTTACTAAAAAAGGGTGAGCAATGGATGAGATGTCAACCACATCGAGCTGGTTGACAAACCCGTTGCATTGTGTCCCGGATCTCAGGGTAACGTAGGCATAATTTCCTTCAATAACGACCGGATCGCATGAGTTGATGTGCTCAAAAACTGAAACATAGGAAGGATCGGAAGGATTGCCGAGGCTGTAAACAAGCATCCCCGTCGTGGTTCCCAAAAAAAGGTGATTGTTGTATGGAAATATGGTTTCAACCTGCCGTCCGAGGTAGATTTCCGTCCTTGTTTGGATGCTGTCGGTGCCGGCAAGATCAAAAACCTTTAGTGCGTCGTTGTGAATGGCATAAAGAAATTGTCCGTTGATGGTAAAACGGGCCATTGAGCCACCTATACCGGCCGATTGGGAAGGAGAGACGGATACTTCGCTGGAGCCAAGATTTGCAACTCCCATATTATCATATGTAAGTCTGCTTTCCAGAAAACCGTATTCCTTTTCAACCAGTTCAGTAACCACCTTTTGTTCAAATCCGGTTATTACCCCTTTTGTAAAATCTATACCATAAACGGGCATATTGAAATCAAACTGCGGCAAACGGTTGGGGAATGCATTTTTGACCCGGCCCGTTTCTAAGGGATTAGCAGGGTCGGTGATATCCAATGCCACAAGGTCGATGTAACTGTCGGCATAAAGGATATTGTTTCTGACGGCCATATTGTAATTACCGGGGATTTCGAGAAATGAAATCGTTTCGGGATGTGAAGGATCAGCATTGTCGATTATGTGAATTCCTTCTCCATACTCATTGATAAACAAGTAATTATCTTTAATATAAATTTTACCTGGATGTACCAGCTGGCGGGATTGGGTACTCTTAACCGCGCTTCTGAGTTCACTGAAGCTCATATATACCGGCACATTGGCAGTATAGGTTATCTCTTCAATAATCTTGTCGCTGCATGAATTCATGAAAAATGACAGAAACAGGACAACTAAAGCAGGAAGGTGAAACACTTTGGTTTTCATTGCCGTAAGTTTATAAGGAATTAACAGTCGAAAGATGAGCAGTTGGAAGCATTGGTTGCACGACGAGAAAAAAGTTTATTTCAGATTAAGCCGGAGTCCGGACTGAAATGAAGGCCATGCCGTTCGTGCACTGCGGATGCTGTAGGGCTGGGTTGAATTAAGGAAGAAGCACTGAAGTCCGGCTTGTCCGAACAGCGATAGGCGGTTAAATATCCGGATTTCACCGCCCAGGGCTGTGAGAGATGACATCTGAAGACCCGACACCCGGTTACGGATATTGCCAGCTCCTTCCGCATCACCCCGTGTAAAGGAGGTAATGGATGTATGGTAGGATACTCCTTTCTCAAAGACTGCCGATTGTGAAATATAAAGGCCCCCGCGGCGGCGATCAATCAGATTAAATCGCAGTGAAAGGGGAATGCCAATGTAATCGAGTGACGTATAGTACTCTTTGTATTCATCGTTAATTTCGGTGGTACGAACTGTGTATCCGAGGCGGGTAAACAGAAGTCCGGTTTCGGCGGCCCAGCGCCGGGCAAAAGGTTTTGACAACAGAAGTCCGAACGATACCGGGGGATTGTGTGAAGTATTTTCAATGTCTTCAAAGAATGACGTTTCAACGGCTACACGGGAGGAAGTGCGGTCGAAGCTGTAACTGTTGTCGCGGGAGTTCATAGTTAAATCCTGTTTCTCCACGCTGAAATCCTGCAGGGAGCCGTAGTGAAGTGCAAGCGACCAGCTTCGTGAAGTCTTTTCAGGTGTTTGATCCTGCCCGGGCAAATCGGCGGTTACGGGGATTAAGGCAGTTTCCGGATCGGGAGCCGGAACAGCTTCGGGAATCAGCACAGCGATGACATCCTCAGAAAAATCTTGGAGTTCTGAAGCTGCGGAATCCGTTACTTCTGCAGGAGTAGTTTCAGCATACATACCCTCAACGGGTTCTTGTTCTGGAGCAGGTTCAATTGCCGGAGCTGTTATATGCTTGTCCGCGGGTTTTGCGGCCAGGGTTACAGACACCTTAAGGGGCGAGCCGGAGCTTGTAGCGGAAGCAGAAGTATTAGTCGACCCTGCTTTGAGTTTAAAGGCAGATGGAGGAGATGCGTTTCCGGCTGCTTCGGTTATTGTCTGTTCCGTGCCTGCGGCGGGTGCCTGAACATGGATACCTGAATTTTCAGATACCGCAGCCGGGCGTTTTCCCGGGAGGAAGAACACAAGTCCTGCTCCCAGCAGCAATGCAAAGGCAGCAGCCGGAATCAAAACGTACAGGAAAGCAGTCTTTTTCCCCTGGTTAATGCGCGAAAGGATATTATCCCATGTACCGGCCGGGGGGTCGACCTCATAATTTCTGAGGCTTTCGCGGATAAAATCCTTAAATGGGTCGGTTGAATTTTTCATTAATTGCTCGTATTTTCGGAAGGCAGGCGTTTTAGCAGCCATGCCCTGGCTCTGGCGTATTGCGATTTTGATGTTCCTTCACTGATTCCGAGTATTCCGGCAATTTCCTTATGAGAATAGTCTTCCACAGCATAAAGGTTAAAAACGGTTCTGAAGCCTACCGGCATTTCCCTGATCAGCCGGGCAACCAAATCGGGACCCGGGCGCCCGGCCGCTTCGGGTTCATCGTATTCGGCGATTGCAGCATCCTCATCCAGGGGTGTGCTGTATCGAAGCACATCCCTTTTGCGAAGGTATTCGAGGGCGGTATTCACCATAACCCTGCGAATCCAACCCTCGAGAGATCCCTCGTTCCTGAAGGTGCCAAGCCGGGTAAAGACCCTGATAAAACCTTCCTGAAGAAGGTCTTCGGCCATGGCCTCATCGGGTGCATAACGAAGACATACCCCGAACATTTTCCGGGCGTAACATTCGTACAAACGCTTCTGAGCCTGCACGTTACCCTTAAGACAATCCTTCAGGAGCAGGGTTTCGTCCATACGAAGTTCAGAAATATTGTCAGAACCGGAGTAAACTGATGATGCTTCATTTCTCAATAGGTTGCATTACAAACCTACACATTATTGCATTACAGGCCAAAAGCAGACTAAATGAAAATTCCGATACGATCAACATCGTTAAAAGAAAATTCAACTCATCCACAGGTAAACAAATAAGCCGACTGAGCAGCGCGATTAGAACAAAAACAATGCCTGAGAATCCGGCTTCGATCATAGATCTACCTATAAACCATCCCGTAAAGGAAACTGAGGAAAATAATTACCTGCATAATGAAACAACCGGATTTTCATAGAAAAATGAAATTTATATCCATTGTGAAATCCATACCTTTGCATACCACCGGGGGCCTATTGTAAAGCGACCTTTCTCAGTAAACTTTTAACGGGTACAGATAATTATGCAAGCTGAAATAATAACCATAGGCGATGAGCTGCTGATCGGACAGGTTATTGACTCCAACTCAGCCTGGATTGCCGAGCAACTTAACATGACCGGAATCAGGGTTGTACAGATTTCCAGCATTTCCGACAACAGGGATCAGATTACAAAGACACTTGGGGAAGCATTGCAGCGGGCCGACATTGTACTTACCACCGGAGGACTTGGCCCAACCAAAGACGATATTACCAAAGCGGCACTTTGCGATTTTTTTGAAACCCGGCTGGTATTTCACCAGGAATCCTTTGACAATATTGAAAGGATATTTGTTGCCCGCGGTTATCCCATGACTGACTTGAACCGTGCGCAGGCAGAGGTTCCGGAGTGCTGCACACCGATGGCAAACCGTTACGGAACAGCTCCGGGCATGCTCTTCGAAAAAGAAGGCCGGCTTGTGATTTCCATGCCGGGAGTACCGTTCGAAATGAAGTCGCTGATGCAGGAGCAGGTTATTCCACGTATCCGGGGCCTGAGCCATTCAAGCATTCTTCACCGCACGCTACTGACGCACGGTGTTGGAGAGTCGTTTCTTGCAGCAAGGATTGAAGATTTTGAAGATGCCCTTCCGGTTCACATAAAACTTGCATACCTGCCGCAGCCCGGTATGGTCAGGCTGAGACTTACGGCCAGCGGGCCGGATTTTGCAGAACTCAAACAAGAACTTGAGAAACAGGCAGATGAACTGTACCGGCTAATCCCGGAGTACATATTTGGGGAAAACGATGACACCCTGGAAGAAATAACCGGAAAGCTTCTTCGCGAAAAAAACTTCACCCTCGCCACAGCCGAAAGTTGTACGGGCGGTTACATAGCTCACCTGTTAACATCCGTACCCGGCAGTTCGGAGTATTTCAAAGGATCTGTTGTTGCGTATGCCAACGAAATTAAAGAAAATATTCTCGGAGTTTCAGCCCTGACAATTCAGAAATACGGCGCCGTAAGCCAGGAAACGGTTTTTGAGATGGCAGCAGGAATTATCAGACATTTCAACACCAACTGTGCCATTGCCGTATCCGGAATAGCCGGTCCCGACGGAGGTACTCCTGAAAAACCGGTAGGTACAACATGGATTAGCGTATTAAGTCCAATGGGTGCCGAAACCCGCATGTTCACATTTGGCGAGCACCGGGGACGCAACATCCGCAGGGCTGCACTGGCGGGGCTGGATATGCTGCGCAAACAGCTAATGACTCAGAATTCTGCATCTTAAGCCCGGCCGGATATTGAAAAGGCACTTTACGAATCTTAAAATCCGGTTTGAAATAAACCGTTACCAAGCTTAACCTTGTTTTCAGAAAATTATTTCTGTGACGCGTTAAATCCGGTTGAAATATACCGGAGAAAACTTTGTACAGTTACGGATAAGTTTTGCACTTTTGTCAGCACTTCAACAAATTCAACTTAAACCTTTCAAACGATGAGAAAACTTTTTACTCTTGCAGTTGCCGGGCTGTTTTCCGTTTATACACTATCGGCACAGGTATTGGTAAGTACCCAGCCAATGCCGAAAAATGCGATTCTCGAAGAGTACACGGGGATTCACTGCACGTATTGTCCTGACGGCCACGCCATTGCACAATCCATTATGGACAACAATCCGGGCAGGGCATTTGTGATAGCAATACATCAGGGTTCTTTTGCATCGCCGTCGGCCGGAGAGCCCGACTACCGCACAAGTTTCGGTGATGCTTTGGCCGGACAAACAGGACTTACAGGCTATCCTTCAGGAACCGTAAACCGTCATGTATTTTCTGGAAGCGCGACAGCGTTGGGCCGCGGATCGTGGTCTTCGGCATGCGATCAGATCATGCAGCAAACATCACCGGTTAACATTGGCATCGCAACCGAATACGATGCCGGCACGCGGGAGCTGACCATCGACATTGAACTCTATTATACTTCTGCTCCCGGTTCATCAAGCAATTTCATCAACCTTGCGCTTATCCAGGATAGCATCTATGGTCCGCAAACCGGTGGTGGAGCCGGAAGCAACTACCGGCATATGCATATGCTGCGTCACCTGATAACGGGGCAATGGGGTGAGGAAGTTAATAATACAGGAGCCGGAACATTTATTACCAGAACATACAACTACACTATCCCTGAAGCATATAACAACGTGGCCGCCGTTGTGGAAAACATGCATGTGGTTGCATTTGTTGCCGAAGGTCATCAGGAAATTCTTACCGGCGACATGGTTTCTGCCATTAACGGAACTAACCGTTACATTGGTGAATTAAGTTCTGAAAATCCATTCGTAAAAAGGGGATACAAAGGTTTTGAGCAGCAGTTTGACCTGGAAGCAGTCAGCAATCTCGAAGGCACCCAGGCTTTTCTGTTCGACCTTGAAGCTGTGAATGCTCCGGCCGACTGGCAGTATTCGTACCTGATTGACGGAGTGGAATATACCGGCACTGCCTCCGTTAGCCTTGAGCAGGGCGTTTCTGTTCCCGTTGCAATAAAGGTAACTCCCGGATCGTCGGCAGGATTTCCTGGTTTTAAACTCAGTATGCGCTCAGAAACATACCCCGGTGCTCCCGCCAGGTTTTTCCGCACCATGCTGATTGCCGGCGTTACCGATCTGGTGGTAAACGGAACGGGCGGTCCCGAATCAAGTGCTAACCAGGGCGTTTACCTGACTGGCCTTCAGGCATCCGGCATCAGCAGTTATGCCGTAACGGATGCCAATGTAATGCGCGACATGATAAACGCCGGAGCCCATCAGGATGTGTTCACGGTGTGGCTGAATATTGCCTGGACCTTCCCTGCATTGAGCGACAGTCAGGCTGAAGCCGTGATGACGTTTTTGGATGATGGTCACAACGTATTTATCGCAGGCCAGGATATCGGCTGGGATATTATGAGCGGAGATGCAGGTTCGAACGGAACGGAAATAACCCGGAATTTCTATACCGATTACCTTAAAGCCATCTTTATTAACGATGGATCTTCAGCCAATAACCGCCTGAATGCCAATCCGGATGACGAAGTTTTCGGACAGGTACCTCAGAGTACAATAATTGATGCATACGGAGGATATATGTATCCTGAAGAAATCGATGCAGCTGCCGGAGCAAATGTTATTTTTAACTACAATACAACCGCGAAGCATGCTGCTATCCGTTACGAATCTCCCGTTTACCGAACCATTTACTTTGGAATCGGGCTGGAGATGTTATCAAACACCGATGTCCGCAACCAGATTATCGGTTTGAGCCGGCAGTGGCTGTCGGATGAAATGACCGGAAACGAATATTCAAATGCGGTAAATGCTCTGATAAGCGGTCAGAATTATCCCAATCCGGCTACAGACTATACATTTATTCCGGTCAACAGGGAGTTGAACGATGCGTACGCTGAGTTATATTCAGCCAGTGGTGCCCTCGTAATGAAACAATCAGCAGGAAACTCAACCCTGATTCGTCTGAGTCTTGAAGGACTTCCGGCCGGAGTTTATACTTACCGGATTGTTAGTGAATCCGGTAGTACGAATTTCAAAAAGCTCATTGTTACAGGGAAGTAAAACAGAACTTCAAACTATTTAGGAGTCCGGTAAATTAATGCCGGACTCCTTTTGTTTGGCAATCAGGTGGAAATAATTTCCAAACAAGCCAAGACTGAAAAAATTTTGCGAAAGAGTAAAAATCACATGAAATAATGTAGGTTTGTACATGAATAACTGTTCGGTTTTTATTTTATTCAGCACGGAATGTCTTCTTCGTTTTATGCATTGGTGCCGGAACGGGAGAAACACTATAAATCTATGGAAAACAACGACAAACACACTTGCATATGAGCAACATCCTTACAGCCGGAATCATTCTGGTTAATCTGGCACTTCTCTCCTATTCGGCAGCCATCATAAGGCAACAACGCCAAAAAATTGTAAGCAGCTTTGTTCTGACATTTCTGACGCTTGGAATCGCACTCGACGTAAGTGCTACCATATGCATGATAATCGGGTCTTCCAATTCCTTTATAACCTTTCATGGGATAATTGGTTATCTTGCCTTGCTGGCGATGGTAATTGACGGCATCCTGCTCTGGAATCACAAAATAAAGAAGGGACCTGACAAAGAGGCCGGACACCGGATTCACTTGTATTCCAGGTATGCCTACATCTGGTGGGTTGTTGCCTATATAACGGGAGCAGTTATTGTCTTTGCGGGTTAACCTGCAGGACTTGCAGGAAGAGATAAAATAAAAACACAAAAAATTGCAATTCATGAGCAAAGCGCATGAATCCGGATCGCGGCAACAGCTTTTCCTGATGCTTTCAGCAATTTTTCTGACCAATGCAATTATTGCTGAATTTGCAGGGGTAAAAATCTTCTCACTTGAAAAACTTTTGGGTTTGGCTCCCGCACAGCTCCCGTTTTTTGGCGGACAGAA
This sequence comes from Bacteroidales bacterium, assembly GCA_022837485.1. Taxonomy (GTDB): domain Bacteria; phylum Bacteroidota; class Bacteroidia; order Bacteroidales; family Lentimicrobiaceae; genus Lentimicrobium. The sequence continues at coordinate 86,996 of JALHHH010000004.1, read as the reverse complement.
GCTTGACCTGAATCTGAGCGTGGGTGTGGTAATCTGGCCCCTGGTATTCCTGGTTTCCGATCTTATAAATGAATATTTCGGCCGCGACGGTGTGCGTAAAATCAGCTTTATAACGGCCGGGATGATAGCCTGGTCGTTTCTGGTGGTTCTTGCAGGAACCGGGGTTCCTCCGGCCGATTTCTGGCTTGATTTGAACAATGCCGATCCTGCAGGCAATCCGTTTGACATCAACTATGCCTATACCAGTATTTTCAGAGCCGGTCTGGGGATCATTGTCGGGTCACTCACCGCATTTCTGGTGAGTCAGCTTATCGATGCCTATGCATTTCATTACCTGAAAGCCCTTACGGGAAGTAAAAAGTTATGGCTGAGGGCAACGGGATCGACCGTGATTTCACAATTAATAGACAGCTTCGTTATTCTTTTTATTGCCTTTTATGTACTCGGCAACTGGAGTATGCAACAGGTACTTCAGGTCGGGCTGGTTCAATACACCTATAAGGTTTCGCTTGCAATTCTGTTAACCCCGCTGATTTACATTGCTCACTGGGGAATCGACAGCTATCTGAAGCAGAAAAAAGCTTAGTTGTAAATCTTCGGCCTGATGTTCTCCCCTACCGTAAACCGACATTTTTTAGCAAAAATGCTATTTGCGGGTTCAACACATTCAAACCCTGAAGGGCAGGCACTCACATAAATGGAGAAAGCCTTTTTATGGTTAACCGGGCATTCACTGCAATCAGAGATTTACTGAATCTTTTTAAAGCCCATCGGTCCGAAGAAGTGTAAAAATCTGTTTATCTGAATTTTACGCAGTATTTAGAAGAAATATAAATTATGAGCTACTACATGCTATAACGGCCGGAATATCTACTTTTAGCGCTCAAAACATTTCACTTATGCGAGTTGCACGAATACCCAAGGAAGAGAATTACGTCGCCACAGAAACGCCCGACCTGAGTCTGCTAAACCCGCTTATCGCCAAATATAAAGGAAAGAAAGGGAATATGATACCTCTGCTTCAGGGAGCCCAGAATATTTTCGGATACATTCCCCGCGAAGCTTTTGAACGGATATCGGAGTTAACGGGCTTAAGTCTGAGTGAGATGTATGGTGTTGCAACCTTCTACGCCCAGTTCAGGCTGAAGCCGGTAGGCAAACACATTATAAAAGTGTGTCACGGAACTGCATGCCACGTTCAAAATGCCAACGCCATTACTGATGCCATTCAGGAGGCTCTGAAGATCAAAGACACGGAAACAACCGTTGACGGACTTTTTACGCTTGAATCGGTAGCCTGCCTTGGATGCTGTTCCCTTGCTCCGGTGATGATGATAGGTGAAGAAACATTTGGGAAGCTTACAGGCAAAGAGGCTGTTAAAATTATCAGGGAAATCAGGATCAGGGAGGTCCAGGGCAACGAATGAAACCTTTGGAAAATACTTGCTTTACATCAAAAAAAAATGGGTAAAACACAGGTAATAGTAGGATTAGGCAGTTGCGGAATTGCCGCCGGAGCAAATAAGACCTACGAAAAAATAAAAGCATTAAAGGAAGCCGAAAATCTTGATTTCGAGCTCAAGAAAACCAGTTGCGTCGGAATGTGTTACCGCGAACCTCTGGTAGAAATCGTTGACGAAACAGGAACCTACCTCTACGGTGAGGTGGATGAAAACAAGGTTTTCGAGATCATCGGGAAGCACGTGGCAGAAGGCAGTCCGGTAAAAGAGTATATAGTTCAGTCGGATCTGTTTAAGACCCCGGAAAACGAATTTCTCGACGACCAGGTAAAGATTGTACTGCGCAACTGCGGGCACATGGATCCCGAGAACATCGACGAATACATCGCTCGTCAGGGCTATGCTGCTATCGGAAAAATAGCAGAGGATAAGATTTCACAGGCAGATGTTATTCAGCAAGTGCTTGATTCCGGCATACGAGGTCGCGGAGGCGGAGGCTTCCCTACCGGTATGAAATGGCGTTTTGCTTCTTCTAATCCTTCAGCTGAGAAATATATCATTTGCAATGCCGACGAAGGCGACCCCGGAGCATTTATGGACCGCTCGGTGCTGGAGGGCGATCCGCATTCGGTGCTCGAAGGTATGATTATTGGCGCTTATGCCATCGGTGCCACCGAAGGGGTAATTTATTGCAGAGCCGAGTATCCACTGGCCATCAAACGTCTAAACATTGCACTGGATCAGGCCCGGAGCCGCGGCTATTTAGGCAAGGATATCCTGGGCATACAGGGATTCTGCTTCGACATATACATCAAGGAAGGCGCCGGAGCCTTCGTGTGCGGCGAGGAAACAGCACTGATTGCCTCGGTTGAAGGCGAACGCGGGATGCCCCGAAAGCGCCCCCCATTCCCCGCTGCTTCCGGATTATGGCGCAAACCCACAAATATCAATAACGTAGAAACGTACGCCAACATCCCGTGGATTATCCTGAACAGTGCGGAATCCTATGCATCTTACGGAACCGAAAAAAGCAAAGGCACCAAGGTCTTTGCCCTTGCAGGGAAGATAAAACGCTCAGGACTTGTAGAGGTGCCCATGGGTATTACCATTCGGGATGTAATCTTTAAACTCGGCGGCGGTATTCAGGGCGGCAAAAAGTTCAAAGCCGTTCAGATGGGAGGCCCTTCCGGGGGATGTATTCCCGAATATCTTGCCGACACGATTGTTGATTACGACTCCGTAAACGCAACGGGTGCCATCATGGGTTCCGGCGGAATGGTGGTGATGGATGAAACAACCTGTATGATTGATGTGGCAAAGTTCTTCCTCGATTTCACCCAAAAGGAAAGTTGCGGTAAATGTACGTTCTGCCGTATAGGCACTAAGCGTATGCTCGAGATCCTGATCCGGATTACCGAAGGTGAAGGAAGAGACGGCGACATTGAACTTCTCGAAGATCTGGCTTATCAAATCAAAGACACCTCACTTTGCGGACTCGGACAAACGGCGCCAAATCCGGTGCTGACTACCATACGATACTTCCGCGACGAGTACGAGGCACACATTTATCATAAGAAATGTCCGGCAAAGGTGTGCAAGAAACTGCTGACCTATGAGGTTGACACTGAAAAATGCACGGGATGCACGGTTTGTGCAAAACACTGTCCCACAAACGCCATTGACGGAGACCGCAAACAGATTCATTTCATCCGCGAGGATGCATGCATCCGCTGCGGAGAATGTTATTCCAGGTGTAAGTTTGATGCCATCAAGCTCTACTGATCCGGATTTCCCATATAAAAGCAAGAGAACCAAATGAAGAATAAGGTCAACATCATTATAAACGATCAGATTGCAAAGGGATACGAGGGAGAAACCATACTTTCGGCCGCCCGCAGGCTTGGCATAGAAATACCTACCCTGTGCGACGATCCCCGGCTGGAGCCGTTTACCTCCTGTTACGTATGTGTGGTTGAGGTTGAAGGCATGCGTGGATTGCAGCCAAGTTGTTCAACCCGCATTTCTGAAGGGATGAAGATAATAACCCGGAGCGAAAAAGTTCTGAAAGCCAGAAAGACGGCACTTGAGCTTATGCTCAGCAACCACTACGCCGATTGCACCGGCCCCTGCAAGCAAACCTGTCCGGCCGGCGTGGATGTTCAGGGTTATATCTCATTGATCGAAAAAGGATTATATAACGATGCCGTAGGTGTGATAAAGGAAACAAATCCTTTGCCGGCCATTTGCGGGCGCGTTTGCGTACGTCCCTGCGAAGTTGCCTGTCGCCGTAACCTGCTCGACGAAGGCGCACCCGTCGGCATCGACTACCTGAAACGGTTTGCTTCCGATCTGGACCTTGATTCACCCAGTAAATTCATACCACACATTCATCCCGATACAGGAAAACGTGTAGCCGTAATCGGCGCCGGACCGGGTGGACTCTCCGCAGCATTTTTCCTCAGAAAAGAAGGCCACTCAGTAGATATTTTTGAAGCCAGTCCTGCTGCCGGCGGATGGCTTCGCTACGGAATCCCTGAATACCGGTTGCCCAACGACCTGTTGCAGCGTGAAGTGGATAATATCTCTGAAATGGGTGTAACCATCCATTACAGCAAACGGCTTGGTGAAAACATAAGCTATAAAGAGCTGAAAGAGACGCACGACGCCACTATTCTGGCGATAGGGTCGCAAAAAGGTACACGCATTGGATGCGAAGGCGACGATGCCGAAGGAGTATTTGCCGGCACCGATTTCCTTAAAGAACTTGAACTAAACAAAAGCCAGAAACCCGATTTTACCGGGAAAACCGTGGTGGTGGTTGGAGGCGGGAATACTGCTATGGACTGCTGCCGGACCTCCCGGCGTCTTGGCGCTTCAAAGGTATATGTTATCTACCGCCGCACCGAGAAAGAGATGCCTGCCAATCCAATAGAGATTCACGAATCGAAACTGGAAGGCGTTGAATATATGTTTCTTACACTTCCGTTAAAAGTTAGAAAAGACGAAAACGGTCGCATTAAAAGCATGATATGCATTCGTATGGAGCTTGGCGAACCCGATGCTTCGGGAAGGCACCGTCCGGTGCCTGTACCCGACAGCGAGTTTGAATTTGATGTGGATATCGCACTGGCAGCAATCGGACAAAAAACCGATGTCCATTTCCTTGACGACATCAATACCCATGAAACCTCAGGGCAGCTCGCCATTAATAAATGGGGAGACCTGGATGCCGATAAAAACACTCTGCAAACCGGCATACCGTCGGTATTTGCAGCCGGCGACGGCGTTACGGGTCCCGCTACACTTATTCAGGCCATTGCCCAGGCCAAAATTGCAGCACTAAGCTGCCACCAGTATCTGACTGGTCAGCCGGTGAAGCCTTACAAAAAAGAGTTTATCAGCAAACGCGAAAATTTCAGGGAACAGACACCTGCCGATTTCAGCGGAAAGTTTGCCCGTCAGCTCAGGCACGAAATGCCAGTTCTTCACCCGGATCAGCGCAATAACTTCCAGGAGGTTGAGCTGGGATATGAAAACGAAGCGGTTGCAAAACACGAAGCAGCCCGATGCCTTGAGTGCGGATGCACGGCCTATTTCGACTGCGATTTAAAGAGATATTCCACCGAATACGAAGCAGAACAAAAGCACTTTGAAGGCGAACATCGTGAGTATGAGGTTGATTTCAGACATCCTTACATCGAAATTGACAACAACAAATGTATCCTCTGTGCCCGCTGTGTACGAATTTGCCGTGAGGTGGCCGGCGCCAATGCGCTGGGTCTTGTTAACCGGGGTTTTGATACGTTCGTGGCACCGAGCATGGGCAACTCGCTGAGCGATACCCATTGCGAATCCTGCGGACTCTGCCTTTCCACCTGCCCTACGGGCGCATTGACAGAAAACAAGCTGTTCAAACCCGGACCCGTCCAAACCGAAAGCTTCACTACCATCTGCAACTATTGTTCCGTTGGGTGTACCCTCGAGGTTCATCACCGCAACGGTTTTGTAATGGAAGTTAAAGGTGCAGAAGGACTTGTAAACCAGGATGGAAACATATGCCGCTACGGTAAGTTTGGTTATCAGTACCTCAACGACACCAGCCGCCTTACCGTTCCCATGCTGAAACGTAACGGTAATCATGTGCCCATTGCCTGGGATGAAGCGTTTGAAATCCTGGAAAGTGAAATACGGAATTCAAATCCGGCAGAGACCGCCTTTTTTGCCGGTGGTCGTCTGACAAATGAAGAGCAGTACCTTGTTCAAAAGTTGGCACGTGCGGGAGCCAAAACCAACAACATCGGCAGTTTCCATTACCTGGGCCGGGGCTCAAACTATGCTAAGCTTACCAAAGCCAATCTTCCATTTCCCGAACTCACCGAATCGAGCAGGGTGTATTTGCTTGGAGCAGAGGTAAGCCGCGACAATGCCGTTGCCGGTTTTATGATCTGGAACAATCAGAAAATCCAGGGAACGCCCGTCGAGCTTATTACCACTATGCCGAACAGCACCTCGGAGCATAAAGCCGACCGTATTATACGGGTAAAATCCTACTATCACTTTGTAAAAGCAGTAAATCATTACCTGCTTTCGCAGAACCTGCAAAACCAGTTATTCATAAGGGATCTGATCGGCAATTTCGAAGATTTCCGAACACATACCCTGAGCGAATCGTTTACAGGTCTGGTTGAAGCTTCGGGAGTTGATTGTGCGGATACCATCATACGCTTTGCCACTGAATACAATGCTGAGAAAGCTGCAGTAATCGTTTTCTCGGAAAAAGAACTCTCGGGCCGTACCTGTGCCGAGATATTCAACCTTGCCTGCATCACCGGCAAACACGGCAAAACAGGCAGCGGACTTATGCTTCTGAAGGAGAAAAACAACAGTCACGGGTTGCACGATATGGGCGTAATGCCCGAGCTGGGTCCGGGTGCATGCGAGTGGGACGACCCCATTACCCGTCAGTCATTTGAACACAGTTGGGAAAGCGGAGAACTGCCGTACGGAATAGGATGCACCCTGCACGATGTGCGCGAAGGTAAGTACAGGAAGATGTTTGTCTTCGGAGAAGACCCGGTTGGTTGTGCCAGTAACCCTGATGAAGCAAGGCAGTGGTTCGGAAAAGCCGGTTTCGTTATGGTTCAGGATTACTTTATGACAGAGACCGCACAACTGGCTGACCTTGTGCTGCCTGCATCCCTTCCATGGGAGTCGGGTGGCACCTTTACCAACAGCCAGAAGGTAATTCAGAAAATTGACAAAGCCGCCTCGTCGAAGCTGCAGTACGACGGCTGGAAACAAACCGATACACTGCTTTCACGACTTGGTCTTCGTGGCCTGGAAACCGTTGACGACGTAATATTTGAGGTAGCTTCCCTGCTTCCGAAGTATTGCACAAGCAGCAAACTGAAGTTCAGAATAACTGCTGCCGACAATTACAACCCCATTTTCAAGCACGGGTGCGATTCGATAAACCTGCGCTTTGACAAGGAGTTTGAAAAAGCGTTCAGCGATTAATCCGTTGCTGATTTTTTCAGAAGCTCATGGTATTTAATACATCTATCGTCCGCGCAAGCATTGCATCGGTATAATCGAGATGGGTTACAAACCGAACCGACTGCTTGTCAAAGTCGATGGCTAAAATGCCCTCACTGGCAAGTTTTCCTGAAACTACTGCTGCTGTAAGCGGATTTTTAACCCTGAAAATCACGATGTTGGTATCTACCGGCAGTACTTCATCAACCCAGTTGAGCTGGCTCAGGGTTTTTCCGAGCAGCTGAGCCCGCTGATGATCCTCCTTTAGGCGTTCTATGTGATGATCGAGTGCATAGATACCGGCTGCTGCCAGATAACCGGCCTGCCGCATACCACCGCCAAGTACTTTGCGCACGCGCCGGGCCATTCGTATAAATTCACGATCGCCAGTCAACACCGAACCTACCGGAGCTCCCAGTCCTTTTGAAAGGCATACGGAGATGCTGTCGAACAGGGATCCGCACTCCTGTGACGTCTGACCGGTAACAACAAGTGCATTGAAAATTCGGGCACCATCGAGGTGATATTTGAGGCCATTGGTAAGGCAAACCTCCCCTATTGCTGCAAGTTCATCGTTGTTGTATACCGCACCTCCGCCTTTGTTCATGGTATTCTCAACTTCCACCACAGCGGTACGGGGGCGGTGCAGATCGTCGGGATTGATATGGTCGGCAACATCCTGCGCAGTAATCATCCCGCGGTCACCACCGAGCAGACAAACCGAGAGACCTGAGTTCGACATCAAACCTCCGGCTTCATAATAATAAACGTGTGAAAGTTTGTGCAGAATAACTTCTTCACCCGGACGGGCATGAACCCTGGCAGCAATCTGGTTGGTCATGGTGCCCGACGGACAGAAAAGTCCGGCATCCTTCCCGAAAAGGGCGGCAACTTTCGCCTCAAGAGCAGCTACAGTGGGATCTTCACCAAAAACATCGTCGCCAACATGAGCTGAGAACATGGCATCCAGCATCCCGGGCGTTGGGCGGGTAATGGTATCGGAGCGCAGGTCAATCTTCATATTACAGTTATTTTCAGGCAAAGTTACGATTTGACCCGGATTGCAGAATTATCCGTTGCTTCATTTTACCTTTTAAAACAAAAATCACAAACGCATAAAATTGACCTTTTTGCATTAATATTAGTTTAAGCACAAAAAAACGGCTTTAAACCACGGAATAATAAAACGTGCAGGGAGAAATAAATGCTATTTTTGAGACAGGCAAAATATGATCATCCGATGAAAAAGTTTATTCTCCATTTTTTATCCATCCTTTGTTTTGCAGGCACGGCCTCATCACAATCCATCGGAAAATCGAAGACCCTGGCGCTGAACTTTTTTCAGGAAAGGCTTGAAGTTCATTCAGACGAAAACAGGGTATCAGCGGTAATTGACAATTTTTTACCGGTTAACATACAGGGTAGACTGAGGGCATTCGCGGTCAATTTCAAAGGTGGAGGTTACGTTTTGGTTGCTGGGTCGGATAACACCTTTCCGGTGCTTGGTTACAGCATGAAGGGGAGCTATACCGGTGAAAATCCACCTCCTGCGCTGCTGGCCTGGCTTCAATACTACGGCCGGCAGATGGATGCCGTGTCGGGACTCGCACATCCGGTGCCTGAGATAAAAAAAATACGCGAACGTTACAGCATCCGGAAAGCTCCGGAAGCACGCAACAAACCGGATCTTGTTGAACCACTGCTCCGTACCGTCTGGGATCAGGGAAATTATTACAACGGCATGTGCCCCCCCGATCCTGCCGGGCCCGGCGGCCGGTGTTATGCCGGATGTGTTGCCACCGCGGTTGGACAGCTGATGTTTTACCACCGCTGGCCGCACCAGGGAACCGGAGAATACAGCTACGTACATCCAAATTATGGGGTGCAGTTTGCAAATTTCGGAGAAACAGCCTACCTCTGGAACGGCATGGAACGCACCCTTAACGGACCCAACGAGCACATTGCGCTTTTGCTCTATCACCTAGGAATATCGTTCGATATGGATTACGGCCCCTCCGGATCGGGCATGTGGAACCACAGTGCTGCCAATTCGATGCGGGCATTTTTTAAATATGGAGCTCAAACGCAATATATTTTCAGAGATACCACCACCATGGACTGGGACAGCATCCTTGTTGCCAACCTGGATGCACGCAAACCGCTTTACTATGCCGGTTGGGAAAGCGTTGGTTCGCAAAACGGGCATGCCTTTGTATGCGACGGGTATTCGCCCGGCGGCTTTTACCATTTTAACTGGGGATGGAGCGGAAACTACGACGGATATTTTTTGTTGTCGGCACTTACACCCGGAGGCAGCAATTTCAACTTTGCCCAGGAAGTAATTAAAGATATATACCCCGACACTACCCTATTTAATTATCCCGGTTACTGCCAGGGACCTGACACCTTATCGTTTATTGCAGGATCGTATACCGATGGAAGCAATATGTCTGATTATCCTTCAGGCAGTAACTGCCAGTGGCTTATTCGCCCTCAGGACAGCGATTACGACTCCATCAGCGGCCTGCAACTGCATTTCCCGCTGATTGATCTCGCCGAAGGCGACTCCCTGCATATATATAAAGGCGACGATACCGCACAACTGCTTGCCTCATACTCCGGATCCATGCTTCCCGAAGCACTTGATATTTCTGCTTCATCGGCTTTGGTCGTGCTATCGCGTGAAAACGGTGGCGGAAACGGTTTTCTGGGGTTCTATAAAAGTCTGCTGCCAATATTTTGCTCCGGAACTACCACCTTCAATACGCCCTCGGGTTCGTTTGACGATGGTTCGGGAGAATTCAATTACGGAAACAACAGCATGTGCAAGTGGAGAATCATCCCAACCGAGCTTGTTCCGCTAAAACTGACGTTTGATCTGTTCAGCCTGCAGGATGGTTTTGATTATTTGCGTATTTATGACCTGTCGAGCCAGCAGGAGGTGGCTTTACTGACGGGCGATTCAATCCCCGGTCCTGTGACAGTTCCGGGCGGGAAGGCTTTTCTGATATTCACATCCGATGGCAGTGGCACAGCTCCCGGATTTACGCTGAACTGGGCTCCCGAAGGCAATACACTTGCTGAAAACAAACCGAGCTCACCTGCCCGCCTGTTTCCAAATCCCGCAAAGGAAAGTGTATGGCTGGAGTTTGAAACCGCCGACGCTCCGCAGCGGACGATGGAAGTTTATACCCTGTCGGGACAAAAAACCGGGATAACAGAAACGATCCATACCGGACAGCCCTCTGCACGACTGCGAATTAAAAATCTTGATCCCGGATTTTACCTGATCAGAATCAGCAGCAGTGCCGGCATCTCATGGATGAACCTCATTAAAGAGTAGCTCCGGACTGCACATCGGACACAATCAGAATACAAGGTGGTTATGCATCGGATTCCGGAGCTGAATTGCCTCCGCCGACCTCAAACAAATGCAGGCCGGTGCCGTGCTCAATGCATTCCATAATCCGTTTTTTAAACTTCCAGCAGGTCATCTGACGGGTGTCGAGACGGCGCGAAAGCTCATAACTCGAAATCTTTTCGGTACTGCAAACAAGATAGGCGATCTCAAATGCATCGGTAATTGGTATCCGGCACCTGTGAAAAATGGTGTGCGCCGTTGCCGACTCATCCGATTTACACCGGGTACACCGGCGCGAAAACGGGGTTTTACCTTCACAGTAATTGGTATGTCCGCATTTGCGGCAAATATACCCGTTCTGCCATTTTTCATCGGCAATGGCCTTCAGGCATTGCCCGGGCTTCGAAAACCTGGCATTAAATTCTCCCAGATCAAGTTCCTTAAAATAATGGGCCAGACTCATTATTTAATACGGTGATTTCTACGGCCTAACAAAATGGCCTGATGTTTGTTTAAACGATTGACTCTGCAAAATTAACTTTTTTTTAGTGATATTTATGCGATTTAAAAAATAAAAGTTTTATCTTTGCAGCGAAATTATGAACCCAACCATCATCAATAATATGAACAAACGTATTTTCACCCTCGCACTTGTTGCCAGTCTTGCATTCTTCGGTTGCAACCAAACTACCAGTAACGGACAGTCGGCATCAAATGAACCCGTAAAGGAAACAACCGCTGTTGCTTCGGCTGAAGCCGGCAAAGTAATACAGATGAACAAGGCAATGTTCCTGGAGCGGGTATTTAACTACGAAAAAAGTCCCGACAAGTGGATTTACGAAGGTAACAAGCCTTGCATCATTGACTTTTACGCCGACTGGTGCGGACCCTGCAAGCGCGTGGCTCCTATAATGGCTGAGCTCGCAGAGCAATACAAGGATCAGATTGTAGTATATAAAGTCGATACCGACAAAGAGCGTGAGTTAGCCCAGGTATTTGGCATCCGCAGCATTCCGAGCATACTGTTTTGTCCTGCTGAAGGTCAGCCACAAATGACGGCAGGAGCATTGCCGAAGGCAGAATTTGAGAAAATGGTGAAAGAAATATTACTTGCACCTGCTGCTCAGCCGACATCCCAGAAGTAAACAATCATTTACCGAATAATTACAGAAACCCGATAATGGAACATTTAACATTTGAAACCTTTAAAACCAAGGTTTTCGATTTCGACAAAAACCAGGATTGGAAGTTTGAAGGCAAGCTTCCCTGTATCATCGACTTTTATGCCGACTGGTGCGGACCCTGCAAGATGGTTGCACCCATTCTTGAAGAACTTTCAAAAGAATACGAAGGGAAGGTCAACATTTACAAAGTGGATACCGAAGCCGAACAGGAACTTTCACAGATTTTCGGAATACGAAGCATTCCCAGCATGTTGTTCTGTCCGTCCGACGGACAGCCTCAGATGGCTCAGGGAGCGCTTCCCAAACATGCTCTGAAGCAGGCAATTGACGATGTTCTTCTGAACGCCAAAGCCGGCGAATAAGGTGTGGTATTAACCGTACAACTGAGGCCCGTGAATGCGGGCCTTTTTTTTTGCCGTTTCCGGGAAGGAGTTCCACTGAACTGTATGATGAAGAAGCCGCCAAAGCCATGGCATTTCTCACAATAATTGTACATTTGCCCTAAACACCCATGTTATGAGCGGAGTTCCCGAAGTATTGCTGCCTTTTGCCTGCTTCCCCGACATCAGTTATTTCTGCTGGCTGGTCCATGCACCCACAGTACACATCGAACTGCACGAAACCTATCCGCGGCAAACCTGCAGAAACCGCTACATCATTGCCACAGCCAATGGCCCGTTAACGCTCAGCGTACCGGTAATACGTTCTTCAGGGAACCACACACCCTTTACCGACATAAAACTGTCATTTGCTGAAAAATGGAACTCTATCCATTGGAGAGCGATAGAATCAGCATACAATAAATCTCCGTTTTTCCTGTATTACCGCGACGTCTTCGAATCCATTTTTTCGAATCCTCCAGAGTACCTTTGGGAATTCAACAAATTGCTGCTTGAAGCCTGTCTGGAACTTACCGGGATCAAACCTTTAATACATTTTACGGATACTTTTGTAAAAGATCCTGCGCCGGTGGCTGACCTTCGGAAAATGTTCATGCCTAAACGGGAAATACGCCACGAATGGGAGATCACCTCTTATGAACCTTACTTCCAGGTTTTTGGCGACAGATTCCCTTTTATCACCAATCTGAGCATGGCCGATTTGCTGTTTAACCTGGGTCCTGAAGCTGCTCCTTACCTGCGCCGTCATATCCCCGGCCAGGAATAGGCATTATAAAACGACGATTAAATCACCGGATACTCAATCCTGACGTGGTAAATGCTCATGAGTTTCTTTTTAAGGATTTTCTTAATGCGTGTAATATCTTTGAGTGTGAGTTCAGAATTCACAAATTGCTGCATCTCAACCTGCTTATCGATTATATTCTCCACAAGGATGCCAATGGACTCCGCTGTAGGTTTTTTCAGGCTTCTGGATGCAGCTTCCACCGAATCGGCCATCATCAGAATGGATGTCTCCCTGCTGTAAGGAACCGGACCCGGGTACCGGAAATCCAGGTCATTAACCTCTTTTTCGGGAAACTCGAGCTTCTGCCGGTTATAAAAATACTCAGCCACCCGGGTACCATGATGGGTTCGTATAAAATCAACCAGCACTTCGGGTAGTTTTGACTTTTTTGCTTTTTCGATGCCCCGTGTAACGTGACTCACAATTATTCTCGCGCTTTCTTCGTAACTGAGCTCATCGTGTGGATTTACTCCTGAAGTTTGATTCTCGATGAAATAGGCCGGCATATCCATTTTGCCTATATCGTGATACAATGCACCGGCACGGATTAGTAAGGTATTGGCTCCTATTTCCCACGCTGCTGCTTCGGCAATATTTGCAACCTGCATGGAATGCTGAAAGGTTCCGGGAGCCAGCAGCGACAGTTGTCGCAGCAGCGGGGTATTAGTATCCGAAAGTTCCATGAGGGTGACGTCGGTAACGTGACCGAACAATTTCTCGAACAAAAATATCAGAGGATAAGAAAAGAGCGTAAAAAGTGCGCTTCCGCCGAAGAGAAGCAACTGCTGAAAATCAAAACCAGCCAGACTGCCATCCTGAATCAGCAGCATTCCGGAATAAACGAAAGCATAAGTAATAAACACAGCCAGAGCTGTAAGAAAAAACTGAGACCTTCGGCGCAGACCGGCAACACTGATAATGGCGATCAGTCCGGCGATCAGTTGCTGAAAGATAAATTCAAAGCCATTAGGCACCATAAATCCCGTAAGCACAAGGGTAACCACGTGTACAAAAAAGGCCAGCCGCGTATCGAAAAACACCCTTATAATAATAGGTACCAGGCAAAAAGGAAGAAGTGAAAGCAATCCGGGTTCCGATTTGATTACCATTGCAGCAGCAGCAACCATACCAAGAATGATCAGTAGAATCATCAGCAGGTTTTTATTCTCAGCGAACACATCTTTCCGGAATGAAATCATAAACAGAATAAAAACCACGATGGTAAGGCTTATCAGGAGGGCCTGACCGGTCAGAACATTGCCAAAACGAAACGTATCGTCCAGTCGCTGACTGTATTCCGTTCGCAGGGATTCGAGGATTTGATATTTTTCTGCATTTACCAGTTCTCCCCTCGAGATGATTTTTTCACCGCTCTGGATCATGCCACGAGTTGCCGGCACTTCGCGTGTCAGCGCCTCTCTTGCACGAGTGGTATTTTCTTTATCGAACACCACATTCTGCCGTAAGGCATTTATAAGCAAGCCGTTCAGCATTTCAGTCTCACTCAATCCGCTTCCATTGAGCCAGACTTCAATATACTGTTGCGCCGATTTAATGGTAAACATACGGGAGAGTGCAACCCGGGAAGCCAGGTTTCCATCGATCACAAAGACTTCAAAACCAGAAGGTTTACCTTCTATCTCATTATTTAGCGCAACAATTCCCCTGGTAAACAGCGTATCCAGAATGCTGAGAGCGGTATCGAGATGCCGGCTTCTTTCGGGATCATCGCCGGTACTTCTTCCGAAGCGGGCATCCCATGCTTTATTGAACGAATTAATCAGGAGATTTATCTGACTTTCGGTAATACTGTTCTGCCGTTTGAAATACGGTCGTGCATCCCTCAGCACTGCATTTAGTTCCGACTGCAGTTCTTCGGCTGGTTTCAGTATGCCGAAATCGACCGGTGCTATCAGATCGTCGTGCTGCCAGGGCTTGCCTTTCTGATACTCGTAACGAAACTTTCCTTCACGTGGAAAAATCGCAACAAGCAAAGCAATCACCGCAATAAATAAGAAAATCTTGCCTATCAGGTCGTGCCTGTTGCTGAGCCAAACCAGGTATCTGTGCATAATGCGGCCGGGGTTGAGGTGTTTCTTCAATGTCCGAAAATACAAAGAAAAATCACAGACAGGCGCAATTCATTTAATTTACAAAAGTGCAGACATTAACACACCTGTTATGCTCAGGATCGTTTTCAGTCGCACAAACAAAATCGGGAAGAACAACCGAAAGCTGTGACCTGTTTGCCAACGACCGACAATAGTCAGGACTTTTTATCAGCAGATCAGAAACTCAGGTAAAACGCGGCATGAGTTATTAACAAAACAGCCAAAAAGTGTTAATTACTTCCTATGGAAACCGGAAAATAATTCAATATATTTGCCCGGTACCATATATTAAGCAGGCCCAATGTCTGGAGGGATTTGTTTTCTTTCGCTTGTTGCCGTAAGATCAGCACCTTCTGATACCGCAGAGATGGTGAATCAGTTGCTGTTTGGCGATCTGGTTGATATTGCCGGCAGTCAGGGAAGCTGGCTTCACGTAGTTTCCAGGCACGACGGCTACGAAGGCTGGTGTGATTTCAAGCAGATTACGCTGTTGGATGAAGAGCTTCCGGAGCAACTCAGCCAAAGCAGCCGGATGGTTGTGACCAGTCTTACTGCCACTCTTTCATCGGATGTTCTTCCGTCAATAACAATTGTCAGAGGCAGTACCCTTTACCGTCTTTCAGGGGAAATGTTTGCCGGTCCCGGTGGCAACTACCATCTTTCTGCCGGTGATGCAGCAGAACCTCTCCCGGGTGCCGGCAGGCTTATCGCTGATACTGCATCCGAATACCTTAAATCTCCGTATCTCTGGGGCGGCAGATCGCCGTTTGGTATCGATTGCTCAGGACTTATACAGGTAGTTTTCGCCAGATACGGAATCAGACTTCCGCGCGACGCATGGCAGCAATCGGCTCACGGACAACTCATTAACCTGATTGAAGAAATAGAACCCGGGGATGTAGCCTATTTCGACAATGAAGAAGGGCGTATTATTCATACCGGAATACTGACAGGCCAGGGTACGGTAATACACGGTTCGGGAGAAGTTCGTACCGACCCGATCGATCATCATGGAGTATTTAACCGTTCGCAGGGTAAGTATACCCATAAATTAAGGCTTATCAAACGGATGACAACCGGTTAAAATATCTTTTCAGAATTTTTTTTTGGAATGAACACTTAATTATGAACCAGCAAATTGTTAATGATAACTTAACGTTTACGCTGCATTTGAAAAAAGGCATTGGATAATTTTGCATGATGCTTTTCGGAAACAATCGCATAAGTTTTTTGTTACCAAAGGCCGTAAAGAGTAAGTAGAAACCAACACGCAAATAAATCAAATCACTAACCAAAACAACAAAAAATGAGAAAAGCAGACAAGTTGTTGCTCAAAATCAGGAAGCAGTTCCTGCTTGTAGCGGCATTTCTGATGGGAACAGCCATTGCAGTCGGCCAGGTTACCACTTCCGGGATGAATGGACGTGTTACCAACACGAACAAAGAATCACTGCCTGGTGCTACAGTGGTTGCCATCCACCAGCCCTCCGGAACGCAATACGGAACTATAACCAATGCTGAAGGTTCATTTAACCTTCCGGGCATGCGTACCGGCGGACCTTATGTAGTGGAAGTCTCGTATGTGGGATATTCAAAAGAGACGTATTCTGACATTACATTATTCCTGGGTCAGACTTTCGTTCTGAATGCTATCCTAAAAGAAGGATCTGTGGAATTAGGCGAAGTAATGGTCGTCGGAAAAAGAGCTTCGGCATTCCAGGCCGACAAGACAGGCGCTTCTACAAGCATCTCTAACATGCAACTGAATTCGATGCCAACCATCAATCGTGGCATACAGGATGTAACGCGTCTTTCACCCTATTCAAACGGGATGAGTTTCGCCGGAGGAGATGGAAGATCCACCAACTTTACCGTTGACGGAGCAAACTTCAACAACAATTTCGGCTTGAGCTCGAACCTTCCCGGAGGCGGAAACCCCATTTCACTGGATGCGATCGAAGAAATTCAGGTTGTAGTCGCTCCATTCGACATTCGCCAGACCAACTTTATTGGCGGTGGAATCAACGCAATTACCAAATCGGGTACCAATCAGTACAGAGGATCTGCATATACCTATTACAAAAACCAGGAAATGCGCGGCAACAAGATCGGAGATATTGATTTTGGAACCCGTGATGCGGAATCAACCAAAACCTACGGCGTATCATTAGGTGGTCCGATCATCAAAAACAAGCTTTTCTTTTTTGTTAACGGAGAGTATGAAATAAATCCTGGTCAGGTAGTAACCTACAGGCCGTCGGAAGACGGAGTTGCCAACACCGATCTGATGCTGTCGCGTGCAAGCATTTCCGATATGGAGGCTGTAAAACAGCATCTGATTTCGAATTACGGCTACAATCCCGGTTCCTACACGGATTACCCCGCCGATGAGAGCAACAGAAAACTCATGGCTCGTATCGACTGGAACATCAATAATTCCAACAAACTGAGTATCAGGTACAACTATACAAAAAATCAAGCCTGGTATCCGACAAACGGAAACTCAACCGATGCTGGTTTTCGTAACAACTCAATGGACCGTATTTCACAGTATTCCATGTCCTTCTCAAACTCCATCTATTCACAGGACAACACAGTTAACTCCATCGCTTTCGATTTGAACAGCCGTATTTCCAACAAGATTTCAAATCAGTTTCTGACCACTTACACAAAGATCAAGGATATGCGTGGATCCAATTCAGATCCATTCCCTTTCATTGATATAATGTATGGTGTTAACGAAGATGGCAGTCAGATACTTGAGCCTTACATCTCTGCAGGCTATGAATTGTTTACATGGAATAACGGGGTTAACAACAACATTTTAAACGTTGTTGACAACGTAAACATTTACATGAACAACCACAAATTCACCATCGGAGCAAGTTTTGAGTACCAGATGGCGAATAATTCATACATGCGTAATGGAACCGGTTACTACCGGTATGCCAGCATCGATGACTTTCTGAATCAGGCTGCTCCCAGAGACTTTGCAATCACTTATGGTTACGACGGAGAAAAAAATCCGGCTGCCGAGGTTGCATTTAATCAGGTCGGCGTTTATGCCCAGGACGAATGGAGTGTAAATCCTGATTTTAAACTTACCTATGGTATTCGTGCCGATTATCTTGTTTACGAAGACAACATCATCAGCAACAATGCTATCAGTGAGCTCGACTTTGGCGGAAGAAATCTTGATACAGGCGAATGGCCGACAGCAAAGGTTCAGATTTCACCCAGAGTAGGTTTCAATTGGGACATTATGGGTGACCAGAAAATGAAACTTCGCGGCGGTACCGGTCTGTTTGCCGGAAGATTACCACTCGTGTTCTTCACCAATATGCCGACCAATTCAGGCATGGTACAGGGAAGCTATGCTGCTGTAACAAAGTATGATTCCGATGGTAACGTTACAAGCACAGATCCCAATCTTGCCCTGCTTTCGGGTGCAATGATCACCAGTGTTGATGAAATGATTGAAAGATTAGGATTACAAAACACCATTACTCCGGAAGACGGAGCACTCCCGAGAGATATTAATGCCATCGATCCTGACTTCAAAATGCCTCAGGTATGGAAATCTTCACTCGCTTTGGATTATGAAATTCCTGCCTCTTTCCCGTTATCGGTAACTCTGGAAGGTATCTTTACTAAAACCATCAATGGCGTAATGTTACAGAATTACGACCTCAAACAACCCGATGAAACCTGGAATCGTTTCAGCGGTGCTGATGACAGGTACATTTATCCTGCAAGAGCTGACCTGGTGTACAACTCAAAGAATGCCTACGTGCTTTCAAATACGAACGACGGCTGGGGTGCAATCGGCAACATTTCCGTTTTCACAGAACCCGTGAAAGATCTGAACATGATGTTTGCCTACACCTTTACCGAATCGAAAGAGGTCTCCGGCATGCCCGGAAGTAATGCAGCATCAGCTTATACAGGACTCATCCAGATCGACGGACCACACCTTCCTTTGGCTCAGCGTTCACAATATGTTGTTCCTTCAAAAGTAATTGCTTCTGCCTCCTACAAAATTCCCTGGGGTAACAAGAGTTTAAATTCTGCTACAATGGTGAATCTGTTCTACTCAGGATTCACTCCTTACGGCAACAGCTTTACGTATACCAACGACATGAATGGCGATGGTATTGCTACAGATCTGATCTACATTCCAAGTGAAAAAGGTGAGATTAAATTTGTCAGCCCTGAAGATGAAGATGCTTTCTTCAAATTTGTAGAACAGGACAAATACCTCAGCAGCCATAAAGGCGAATACGCTGAAGCTTACGCTGCACGCGCTCCATGGGTTAACAGATTCGACCTGCGGGTTGCACGTGAGTATTACTTCAAGGTTGCAGGAAGAACCAACACACTTCAGTTCAGCCTCGACTGCCTGAACGTCGGCAACTTAATCAACAGCGAATGGGGTGTTTACAAAACCAATTCGGGTTCAAACAATGGCAGAATCCTGAAATACGAAGGCAAGGATGAGAACAATGTTCCCAGCTTCTCGATGGTTAAGGCTAAAGGCGAATATCTCACCGAAACCTACTCCCCTCTTTTCAACTACACGCAGGTTTGGCAACTTCAGATCGGCGTAAGGTACAGTTTCTAACACACCGATAAATTTAAATTCCGGAGCCGGGCTTTTGCCCGGCTCTTTTTTTATCCGGCATTTTCATAAATTTTGCAAAACCGCCGGAAACGGTTGAACTTTTTGTTCGTATTAAAGTTTGAAAGGCAACAATTAACATGAATATGGAATCCGACAAGTGTTTTGCTCTGATTACCGGTGCCTCGGGCGGCATAGGCTTCGAACTCGCCCTTATTATGGCATCCCAAAAGCATAATCTCATACTTACCGCCCGCACTGGCAAAAAACTCGAGAACCTGGCGAAACAGTTAAGGCTAAAGCACAACGTTACCGTACACACATTTACTGCAGATCTGGCCATAACGGAAGAGAGAAACAAGCTGATACAATTTGTCCGCTCCGGAGGCTTCACCGTAGAGATCCTCGTCAACAATGCCGGATTCGGCGACCTGGGACCTTTTGCCGAGGCCGATCAGGAAAAGTTAATGCGCATGATCAGGCTGAATATTGAAGCCCTTACCCGGCTTAGCCACGAGTTCCTTCCCGATATGCTGAAAGCCAGATACGGGAAAATCCTGAACGTTGCATCTTTGGCCGGCTTCATGCCCGGGCCTCTGATGTCGGTGTATTATGCATCCAAAGCCTATGTATTGTCGCTTTCCGATGCACTGGCACATGAAACCAAAGGAACCGGAGTTACCATTACATCTTTAAGTCCCGGGCCCGTAATTACTGGTTTTCAGGAGGCGGCAGAGTTTAAAAACCCCGCCCTGATGAAAATGATGCCTTCTGCAACCGCCGGTGAAGTTGCGGAATTTGCATATAATGCTATGATGAAAGGTAAAAAAAGGGCAGTTCACGGTCGTATGCACCGGCTGGCAGTCTTCCTCCTCCGCTTTCTTCCGGTTGAATTCGTTACTCCCCTGGTCAGCCGGTTGCATCAGTAATTTAAAAAATTGTTTTTCCCATATGTTAAATAATACGTAAGACAGTCCATATATTATTCATTTCAAGCATTTTAAATACAATTTAAAACCATCTTTTGTAGGATTCACCACTTTATCGGGCGGGCAAAATCCATCCCCGGCAGTATTGGCATTTTGTTTAAAAAAATATTGATAGTATTTAGTTTCAATCCAAGTCTTTGTGTAATTTCATCCCCTCAAATTACAAAGGCCTCACCTGTCGTTGATATGATGAAATTAAACTCCTTTACCACTCCCACAATCTCCGCAAATTGCTTATATACAGGCATTTGTAATACCCCTCTCCTGCCCTATTTTCCGATTTCAGCAGTATCCGGACGTGCGGGAAACCACACGTCAGGCAACCCGGAAGTTGCGTATAATGCAAACGTTACCACGGGGATTCACCAAAAAACCGACTCATATCCACTTATGGATTTCTGAGTTGCATTTTCACACTCCTTCAGCAAATTAATTCAGGCGGTTGTAAACAACTACACCTCATAGCCTTACAATATAACAAACCCAAGAAAGATGAGCACCACTAAACTAACAGAGACAAAGGAGAATGCGTTGTTTACGCAGAAAGAGATTGAAGAAATCCTGACGACCGGGCAATATCCTGAGGAAATCCGTGAAGTTATTATGAATGAGAATCTGTTGCCGGCCGGGCTCCTCAACAGGCTTCAGGCAGCCTATCCTGCATATTCGGCTTTTCGTAACAGGGCTCTTTTCACAGTCAGTGACCGGAAACAATACTCCGGATTGAAGGGTTTCCGTGAAATCACTGCCCGGCTGGAGGAAAACGGCATTCACATCGGACATTACGAAGAGAGGGAACTTTTTATTAAAGTGTATCGCTTCATGGCTACCCGTCACGTGCTTAACGCCATTGACTGGGATAATTTCAATAAAGATTCCATCTTTCAGCTGGTATTTCCCCAGCCCGGAATGATCCGGAGAGATGTAGCCAAAGCATATCTGAGTGCTGAAAGTGACGAAGAAAAACAGAAGATTGTAAAGGATTACATAAAGGAGACCAATCCCCACGACGGCAAGCAACAGCTTAATAAACCAGCTTTTATCAACGACGAGGGTGAGCTTGAGATCGTTGAAGGAAGTCAGCATAAGTATCCCCAGTGCCAGCTAATTTTTGACGTACAGACTCAAAACTGTTTTGCCTTCTGCAACTACTGCTTCCGTCATGCACAGGTCAGAGGCGACGAGGATATGTTTCTGCAGCGCGACATTGAACAAATCCATCAGTACCTGAAACGTCATCCCGAGGTCACCGACGTTCTCATTACCGGCGGCGATGGCGGCTACATCAGTGCCGATCGCTTTGAAGCCTACGTCAGACCGGTTATTGAAGATCCGGCTCTTGGTCACATCAAAACCATCAGGCTTGGCACCAGAGTATTAACGTTCAATCCCGAAATGATTCTTATGCCGGAATACCAGCGCATGCTTGACCTTTTCAGGGAATTGGTCGACAATGGGGTTCAAATGGTACTTATGTCGCATTTTTCAACCCCGCATGAACTGATGAATCCCGCAACGGTGGCTGCCACCCGCAGACTAAGGGCTCACGGTGTAACCCTGAAAAGCCAGAGCCCGATCATGAACCACATCAGCCTTTACACAAAAGAAAACGGAGAGGTGGACGTGGATCGTTCGGCACAGAACTGGATCGACCTTGGAAATCTTCTTGCGATGCTTGGAGTAGGCTTCCACTCGATGTACATGGCCAGGCCAACGGGCGAGCACCACTACTTTACTCAGCCGCTGGCAAGAGTAAATGAAGTATTTAGCAAGGTATACCGCTCCCTGGCTTCCATCAACAGACCTTCGCGATATATTACCATGACCTCCTCGGCCGGTAAGATTTCCATGCTTGGAACGCTGGAGCTTCACGGAGAAAAACTCTTTGCACTTAAGTTTAACGAAGCCCGCAATATGGAATGGATGGATAAGGTGTACCTTGCCAAATACGACGAGACTGAAAACACCATCGCCAATCTGAAACCATACGGCAGCGACCGTCACTTCTTTGAGGCCGAACTGGAGCAGATTGAGTCAAAGCTGGAGCAAACCATCGTACTTACCCGAAGTAAAAAGGCTTAACATATGCAATTATGATCAACAAAATTGTCGGAACTCCCGCTGAAGCCGTCGCTGAAATATTCGACGGAGCAACGGTAATGATCAGTGGCTTTGGAGAAGCCGGAAGCCCGATCGAGCTCATCCACGCCCTGATAGACCACGGAGCGTGTGACCTTACCATCGTCAGCAACAACACCGGTAACGGACACATCGGACTCGCAGCCCTTATTGAAAACAAACAAGTGAGAAAGATGATCTGCTCATTTCCGCGGACAGCAAATTCGGTTGTTTTCCCGGAATTATACCGTCGCGGGGAAATAGAGCTTGAACTGGTTCCACAGGGAACCCTTGCCGAGCGAATCAGAGCAGGCGGAGCCGGTATTCCGGCCTTCTTTACCCCGACATCGGTAAACACACCGCTGGCTGAAGACAAGGAAATCCGGATTTTTAACGGCAAGCCCTATGTAATGGAGTTTGGACTTAAAGCCGATTTTGCTTTAGTAAAATGCAAAATTTCGGATCGCTACGGCAACCTGTTATACAACAAAACCGCACGTAATTTTGGACCGGTAATGTGCATGGGCGCCAATCGTTCCATCGTTCAGGCCTCACAAATTGTGGAGCTTGGGATGCTTGATCCGGAAACGGTGGTTACTCCGGGCATTTTTGTCAACAAAGTGGTAGAAATTTCAAATCCGCTCAGCGAAAACCAGCTGATAAAAGAAAACAGGAGGTATCCATGGGCATAAATGAAAACAAAGGATGGAGCCGCGATCAGATTGCGGCCCGCATCGCTGCCGATATTCCCGACGGAGCATACGTTAACCTTGGCATCGGCCTTCCCGAACTTGTAGCCAACTACATTCCGCTGGGAAGAGAGGTAATTTTTCATACCGAAAACGGACTGCTCGGCGTTGGCCCGTCTCCAGCTAAGGAAGAGGAAGACGACGAACTGATCAACGCAGGTAAAAAGCCGGTAACTGCCATTCCGGGGGCGTGTTTCTTTCACCATGCCGACAGTTTCACCATGGTTCGCGGCGGACACATCGATATCTGTGTACTGGGAGCTTTCCAGGTTTCGCGTGAAGGAGACCTGGCCAACTGGTCGACCGGAGAACCCGATGCCATTCCCGCTGTCGGCGGTGCAATGGATCTGGTGCAGGGTGTAAAAACGATTATCGTCTTTACCCAGCATACTACCAAGTCCGGAGAACCTAAAATTGTGGAATCCTGCACCTATCCGCTCACGGGGAAAGGCGTAGTAAGCCATATATATACCGATTACGCCGTAATTGACGTAAAAAAAGAAGGCCTTTTTGTACGCGAAATGGCCCCCGGCATCGACTTTGAATTTTTAAAAAGCTGTACCGGTGCCGAATTAAAACTTTACGAATCGTAAACCGTCAATCAATCACATCATGACATCTCAGGAAGAATCAATGCCTGTTAATGGCAAAATGGAAGAACAGTTGTACCGCAAAGCCTGCGAAGTACTGCCGGGCGGAATAAGCCGGAACGTAGTTTACAGGAAACCGCACCCTTTTTACGTTTCAGAAGCATCGGGCTGTTACGTAACCGACGTTAACGGTGTAAAGCGGGTTGATTTTGCCAACAACATTGCCTCGCTGATTCACGGCCATGCTCATCCGCGTATCGTTGAGGCAGTTACACGTCAGATAAGCAGAGGAACAGCTTTCACCATTGGTACCGAAGTCGAGATTGAACATGCCGAACTCATGTGCAACAGGGTTCCGGGATTCGACAAAATCCGATTCGTCAATTCAGGTACGGAAGCGGTGATGGGCATGATAAAAACGGCCAGAGCCTTTACCGGAAAACCGAAAATCGCCAAGGCTGAAGGAGGATATCATGGCAGTTTCGATGCCGCAGAGGTAAGCCAGAGTGCAAATCCTTCAAACTGGGGCGACATAGGCAGTCCCAACAGCGTTGCGCATGTTCCGGGGACTCCACAGGGTGTACTCGACAATGTAGTAGTATATCCGTTTAACGACATAGAGCGTACCATCAACATCCTGAACCGCCATGCCGGTGAAATTGCCTGCGTCATCATCGACCCTGTTCCTCACCGCATCGGTATGGTACAGGCCACTCCGGAATTTGTGGAAGCACTCTATCACTGGACAAGGCAGAACAAAGCCCTCTTATGTTTCGATGAAGTGATCTGCTTCAGGGTTGATTACGAAGGTGCACAGTCGGGTTATAACGTAAAACCCGATCTCACATCCCTCGGAAAGATCATCGGTGGCGGATTCCCAATAGGAGCATTTGCCGGAAGGGAAGAGATCATGAACATTCTGGATCCGGGCGGCAGCGACTTCCGATTCCCGCTATCAGGAACTTTCTCAGCCAATCCCGTATCGATGACTGCCGGCAAAATTGCAATGGAAATGCTTGATCGCGATGCGGTGGCGAACCTGAACAGCAATTCAGCCATCGCAATCAGGCAAATCAAGGAAGCCGGAAAACTTGCGGGCATTCCGCTCAGCATTACCGGAAAGGGGTCAATGTTTAAGGTACACTTCCGTGACGTCGCCCCTACCACCTTCAGAGAAAGCTATGAAGATGCTGCAATGAAGAAAATCATGACCCTGTTCCTTGACAAGATGTATGAGGAAAAAATAATCATGATCAATTCCTGTTCGTGTGTACTCAGCACGGTGATTACTCAAAAGGAGATTGACATATTGAGTGAAGCAATGCTGAACAGCTTCAGGCACATTAAACCATTCCTGAATGCCTGAGTATTTCAGGCCTTCCAAAAACGATAATCATGCAAAAGGAAGTATTTATTTGTGATGCCATAAGAACCCCGGTTGGAAAATACGGAGGTTCACTGTCGACTGTTCGGGCCGACGATCTGGCGGCTATTCCTCTCGAAAACCTCCTGAAGAGAAACCCGGGTCTGGATCCTGCCGCCATCGATGATGTTATTATGGGCTGTGCCAATCAGGCCGGTGAAGATAACCGAAATGTAGCGCGTATGGCGCTGTTACTGGCCGGTTTGCCGGTAGAAGTTTCCGGTGTAACCGTAAACCGCCTGTGCGGTTCGGGAATGGAGGCTGCCGGAGCTGCAGCCCGTGCCATCCGGGCCGGAGAAGCAGAAATAATCCTCGCCGGAGGCGTTGAAAGCATGACCAGGGCTCCCTTTGTTATGGGAAAAGCCGGGGAAGCATTCTCGCGTCAGGGCGAACTTTACGACACTACCATAGGCTGGAGGTTTATCAACAAAAAAATGCATAAAATCTATGGAACCGACTCTATGATTGAAACCGCGGAAAATCTGGCCGAAGTCTTTAACATCCGTCGCGAAGACCAGGATCTTTTCGCATTCAGGAGCCAGCAAAAAGCCGCGCAGGCAATAAAGGATGGCCTTTTCAGGGACGAAATTATACCGGTTCCCATTCCCGTTCCCAGAGCAGAGCCCCGAATCTTTGATACCGATGAGCACCCGCGTCTTACACCTACCGATAAACTGGCAACGCTGAAAGTCATCTCGCGCCCGGGCGGAACCGTTACTGCCGGCAATGCTTCGGGCGTAAACGATGGTGCTGCCGCTCTTATCATCGCTTCGGAAGAAGCTGTTAAACAATTCAAACTTACACCTCTGGCCAGGATACTTGGCATGCAGAGCGCGGGTGTCCCTCCACGCATTATGGGAATAGGCCCGGTACCGGCAACAAATAAACTGCTGAAAATGACCGGACTTCGTCTTGAAGATTTTGATGTGATCGAGCTAAACGAGGCATTTGCTGCACAATCGCTGGCATGCATCCGCGAACTTGGGTTGGCCGACGATGATCCAAGAATCAACCCCCTTGGAGGAGCCATCGCTATAGGCCATCCCCTTGGAATGAGCGGCGCACGCCTTATCACTACTGCCGTTCATCAGCTGAGGCGCAACAACCTGAATAAAGCCCTTTGCACCATGTGCATCGGCGTTGGACAGGGAATTGCAATGGCCATTGAAAGGGTGTAATCACTTTTAAGAATAAGGTCTGGGAAACCTCACTACAGGTAAAGGCCGGGATATACACCCCGGCCTTTACCTGTTATTATGGCAATCTCCTGTTCGGATAACAAAGAAAAAATCTGATGCAGCCTCTTAGGAAAACACTATCAGTTAAGTCAATACGGGAGAATTTGCAACCACAACCGGTAAAAATTGGAACACATTTATATTATATTTCAGCAAAAACGATTCCATACCTAAAAAATTATAGTAGCTTTAAGGGTGTCTTACAATGTATAAACTCTGTTAGCATGAAAAAAAAATCGTACCTGGTTTTAGTTTTAATTGTGTTTCTGAGTCAAACAGTGACAGCTCAGGACAATTGCAAAGTTCTGTTGCCTGCACTGTCAGGCGAATACACAGGAGGCTGTAAAAAAGGTCTTGCAGATGGCAGGGGCACGGCCAAAGGAACCGATCATTATACCGGTCAGTTCAAAAAAGGTCTTCCTGACGGAAAAGGAATCTACACCTGGGAGACCGGAGAAATTTACGATGGAAGCTGGAAAAACGGTATGCGCCACGGCATAGGAACCTATACCTGGTTTTCCCAGGGACAGGATACTGTTATGCACGGTCTGTGGAATGAAGACCAATATACCGGCCCGGTAATTCCGAAACCCAGGATAACCCAGAATAACAATGTAGAGCGATATACCATCCGCAAAGAGAATATGAATACCAATCGGGTACTTTTGAGCTTTCTGCAGAATGGCCTTCCGAATGGAACCATAACCAATCTGATGCTTGCCTGCAGCAGCGGCTACGAAACTTCGCTCGGACCTCTTACCGGCTTTGAGGGCGTCACATTTCCGCTTACCGTAAGCGTCAGGTACACAACCATGAACAAATTGAAAACAGCCACTTTCGATGTGCGGTTTGAAGTTGAAATTTATGAAGCCGGCGACTGGCGGATAGTTTTGTATAACTAAACCTGGTTAAGCAAATCAAACCTAAATTCCGGTATGTTTCGGCAACAGCCGGACGCAACTTTCCTGAGCGCGGTTTGTTCATTAATGCACTTTATTGCTTCCAGTTTCTAAATCAACACCTCCAGACAAGTACATTATCGGTATTCGTAGTCGTATGGAAAGCAGGCAATTGAAGGATTTTCATTACCTTTACAGCAGATTTCCCATACAGCGGAATCCGGATGCATGAAGCAATCTACCTTATTTCTTCTGGCTGTAATTGTTTTTCTGGCGTTTTCGTGCCGGAACAACGATACGGGTTCTGAAACGAACCCGGCACCAACTCATGCTCACGTTAAAACGCTTGAAATAAAGAGTCCTCAGTTACTGCTGATCTACCCCAGCGGTGTGCGGGCCGACAGTATGAAAAAACGGATGGGAGATGAAAGGTATCATGAATTATACGATCAGAATGCCAGTTACTTCAATGAATTAAGAAGCTTTCTGAAGAACGCCGGAATCCGGGTTTCCGTGAGCGAGCAGGAACTATTCAGATTTGTATCGGCTGACGGGATTGAAACGCATATAGATCTAAGCGGGGCAGAGACGCCCTGGCAGGTGATAATATTCAGCGGATCGGGCACTCCCGTTTTAGCTCCACCCTATGATGCAATCCGGAAAGTAAGGGAAATATTCTCTATAGAAGAAAAAAAGCAGCCAAAAAAAGGTTTGAAAACAGGCATTCGGACATCAAACGAAATTCCTGAAAATTATGAAACCGGAACTACTTCAGCCGGTTCAGATTCAGAACCTATGCTGCCATTAATCCGTGAAACCCGCATCAGGCTGCTACTGCCATACGGCAGCAAGCCACCCCTCAACCGGGATGAAACTTCGGAGTATCGAGTTGTAACAAGTTACATCAATCCCGTTCGGCATTTTGGACTGGCATTTGAAAACGACATCTTTTCAAATACAGACCGGTACTACACGAATGGAATCATGCTCAACTTTACGGCTCCCGGGCTTGTCGGTCTGCCTGTAAACCGACTGATGATTCCGGCTGGCGACAACAGCATTGTGCACGCCACGCTCAGTCTGAATCATGCGATGTATACTCCCTTTACAACCAAAAATCCTCCCTTGCTCGACGGCGACCGGCCCTATGCCTCAACACTCTTTATTCGTTACAGCCAGACGTCAGCAAACGATGTATCGGGCACCCTGCTCACGTCCGGCATCGATATAGGCGTAATCGGGGATGCCGCTCTGGGCAGATACTTCCAGTCATCGGTGCATGCAACGGTTCCTACCAACGATGAGCCCCTTGGATGGGAGACTCAAATACAGAACGACCCAGTATTTAATTACTCGGCCAGCATCAATAAAAGGCTGATGCAGAGTCCACATGCCGAATTATTTGCCAGCGCTTCGATCGCAGCAGGAACTCTGCAGACCGGAGCAGGCATGGGCATTGATTTTATTACGGGCGTTTTTGCGCCGGTTCTGACACCTCTGCCGAAAACCTATTCCGAACTTCTCCCTGCGTTTGGCAGATGGCAATACGGCTTCAAAGGAGGCATCGGATTCCGTTTTGTCGGATACAATGCCACACTCCAGGGAGGTTTATTCAATACAAATAACATCTATACCCTAAAACCGGAAGAAATTGAGCGAATGGTTGCAGCCATACATTTGGGCATGTTCGTTCGTTACAGGAAGTTTGGAATCGACCTGTCGCAACACTACCTGAGTCCGGAATTTAAAACAGGGAAAAATCATTTCTGGGGCCGGATCGGGCTGGAGTACGTGTGGTAGCATCAATCTCCGATTTGCCGATTATAGTTTTGCAATCTTTAAAATGTGCGGAATATATCTCTTCATTAAATTTGCCGTATCATGATTATGTCCGAATACATCAAATACCTTTTACTTACACTATCGGTTTTGCTGAGTTCAAAATCGGATGAAGTGCCGCTTCCCGAGCCGATGATGGCGCCGGATTCAACGTCGGTAACCATTATTTTCGCCGGCGACATCATGCAACACACTCCTCAGATTTCTGCAGCATGGAATCCGGCAGATTCATCGTATAATTATGACCTTTGCTTCAGCTACATCAAACCTGTAATTGAGAAATTTGATGTTGCAGTTGCTAATCTGGAGGTTACTCTGGCCGGAGCACCCTACACCGGCTATCCTCAGTTCAGTGCGCCCGACGCACTTGCAGCAGCGGCCAGGGATGCAGGATTTGATATACTGGCGACGGCCAATAACCATTCGTGCGACAGGGGTGACAAGGGAGTCATCCGAACCACTCGGGTGCTCGACAGTCTGGGAATTATGCGTACGGGCACATTTTCCGACAGTTCAGACTTCCTTATGCGTAATCCTCTTCGCATTACGAAAAACGATATCCGTATTGCAATCTTCAACTACACCTATGGCACAAATGGAATTCCCTTTTCCTATCCGGCTATTGTTAATATTATCGATACCAATGCGATAGTTCGGGATTTGACGGCCATCGACATGCATGAAACGGACTTCGTCGTTGTATTTTTTCACTGGGGCAACGAATATCAGCGAACACCCGACCATAATCAGGAAAAACTTGCAGAACTTTGCCGCCGGTACGGGGCCGACGTTGTAATTGGATCTCACCCCCATGTAATTCAGCGAATGGATTATTATGCGCCGGAAGCTGATAACAACAGTGGATTTCTGCTTGCCTACTCACTCGGTAACTACGTATCGAATCAGCGCGACCGATACCGCGACGGAGGAGCCATGATCAGCTTTACCCTTTCAAAAACATGGAACAAAAGAACTGTCGAAAATCCTGCCTATCACCTTACATGGGTGCACACCCCGGTCGAAGAAAACAAAAAACAATACTATATTGTGCCGGTGACGAAATTTGAGAACGACACCACCCTGGAGCCTCTCGTTCTTGAAAAGCTCAGGCTCTTTGCTGGTGATTCACGTGAGCTCCTCGAAAGAGAAAATGTAAACGTTACGGAATACTCCAGATAGTCCCGGCATTTTACCATTAATCATCGTTTTTGCTAATCAATGGCATTTTCCTGCCATTTCGTCACACGCCCCTGCCTTGTCGCATGCGGGTATAGCATCCCAAACTGCAAATCGTTTAATTATCACTAATTTTTACTAACGAAATGTCATCACTTTATGAGTTGGCATAAAAATTGAAAACTAAGCCGAAAAAAAATAATGAACATCAAATCTATATACTCCAATACTGAACTCAAGGAAAGCCTGAGTAAAAGCGACCGAACATTTCTCTTGCTTTACAAGAGCAATTCAACTGCTTCGGGCTGTGCTGAAAACTATCTTGAGGAAACGGCATCGCAACTCGATGAGGCTCAAATACTGAAGACAGATGTGACAACCGTCAGGGATATACACCCTGTTTTCGGTATAGATACGGTGCCATCGCTGCTGATTTTCGAAAAAGAAAACCTCAAAAACGTAATCAAAGGCTGCCAGACAGCAGATTACTATAAGAATCTGATTGAAAACCAGCTTTTTCAGGCAACTGCATCTGAAAAACCAGGCGGCCCCTCCGTTACAGTTTACAGTACGCCCACATGCCCCTGGTGTACAACCATGAAGAACTATCTGCGACAGAATAAAATTCCATTTACCGATGTTGACGTTTCGGCAGACCAGTCTGCTTCGAAGGATTTAGTCAGTCGAACCGGGCATACCGGTGTGCCGCAGGCTGAAATCAACGGTGAAATGGTAGTTGGATTCGACAAAGTTAAAATTAACCGCTTGCTTAACCTCAACGGGTAAATACAGAACCGGTGCAGTTTCTTTATTCTGCAGTCATTCCGGAACATTACAAAACAATAACAACCAGATAAATAGATTTAAAATGAGAGAATTACAGCCTTTAAATCAGAATGTACTGCTCGATCTGAGCCAACCTGGCGGAGAACAGCGTACGGCAGGAGGAATCATTATTCCCGATACGGCAAAAGAAAAACCTCAGATGGCAAAAGTCATCGCTTCAGGCAACATCGAAAACAGTGAAATTTCCGCCGGCGATACCGTTCTTTTCAGGAAGTTTGCCGGAACGGAAATTGATTTCGAAGGGAAAAAATACCTGATATTGCCATACAGTGACCTTCTTGCAAAAATTGTTGAAACGGAGAGCATCTAGACACGAAGTCAATTGCGTTTTCCGGATTTATAAAAAAAGCCCCGTGAGGAACTCTCCCGGGGCTTTTTTGTTACAATCAGCAAATCAGTTTTGTCCACCTTCAGCCTTTACCCTGGCGTCCTGAATAATCCGGTCGGATTCCTGGTTGGCCTTTGTCATTATAGCTGCTGATTGCGTATTGGCTTCTGCGACAATCCTGTCGGCTCTTTCTGATGCTTCCTGCCTTACTTTCTCAGCGGCTTTTCTGGCAGCAAGTTCAGCAACTGGACCTTTCTTCTTTCCTTCGGCAATAAGGTTTTCAGCCTGCTTATCGGCTTCCGCTCTAAGCCTGGAAGCTGCATCCGAAGCCAGCCTTACCACCTCATCGGCTTGTTTCTGAGCGTCGGCAAGCAATCTGGCAGCCCGGGCATTCGCTTCTTCAAGATATTTCAGGGCTTCTTCCCTTACCTTGGTAACAGCTTCATCCTTTTTCTGTTGAATCGTTTCATTGATTTGCTGTTTCATATCATCAAGAACATTTCCGGCGGCGCTCCGCAGACTGGTTGTGATTACCGGATTTGTAACGGTTCCTTTAATCAGAACAGCTACAGGAATCCTATCTCCGTCTGAAAAATTCGCCCCCTTCTTATTTGCCTCGTTTACAAGGTTGTTGAGCACATTGTTAGCGGCACCTCCAAACTCACTTCGGGGAATATTCAGTTGCATAACATATTCCATCGTCTGGTCAAATGCATTCCAGCCAGAAATCTCAGCAATGGTGCTGCCAAGCCGCGTTTCGAATGGTTTAACAAAAACTTTACCATCCACAAGTTCAAAAGAGAGATTGATCTTTTCTATCACCCATTGCCTGAAACGTTCAATTTTCAATGCGTCGGCCAGTTTATTAAAGCTGTTAACATTGCTGATGGTAAGTGCATCTGAAAGCATACGTCCGCTGCCGTTAATGGACGAATACACAGGCATCATGTTGCCGTTCAAATCTGTTTTAAGGTTTAAAATTGTACTGATCTTACCCTCTGCCAGTCCGGCAATGGGAGCCAGAATCTCCATTGTATTAAACGTATTAAAAGCCTGGCGTACATCCACATTTTTGATATCAAGCCGGAAATCAACGACCGGTTTTTCCGGATGAGCGGTAGAATAGAAGCCGTTAATACCAATTGATCCTTCGAGAGTATTGAAAAGAATGTTATCGAGAGTAAGCTGCTGGTCTTTCACCCTGAGTTTGCCGTTCACATTATGCAAATCCATGTTATCGTAGATCACGTGGTCGAGCAAAGCAGTAGCCGTAAAATCTATACCTTTCGGAATGGGAATTACTTCCAGTGGAACGCTATCGGACGCCTTAGCATCCGGATTGGACTCAGCAGACAAAAAATCGTTCAGATTCAGATAGGAAGATTTCAGGTTCAATTCTCCTTTCAGATCGCCTTTGCCAAAAAAGTAAGCGAGCATATTCTCAATCTTCCCGCTGGCATCAAAATCATTCCGGCCGACCTCAGCTTTCATCACAGGCATTCTTGCCACAGACGGACTCAAATCGATACGGGCCTCGTGCACCTTCAGGCCATCGGGAAACGAGGGATTCTTAAGATTCACCCCTGACACAACGAAGCGGCCATCCGCCTCAAACTGCTCATACTTCCCGGCTTCAAGCACAGATAACTTCCCTTTGGCAGTTACATCGGCATCCAGGATTCCGCTCATCGAAGTATTTTCATCGAGGGGGTAAAATTTCCCTATGTCGGATAGATTCAAAACGCCTTTCGCGGAAGCATCCACGTATGGATCGCTTATCGGCGTACTGGCAAATAGTTTAATATCGATGGGATTCCCGGCCATTTCCATATGGAATTTGCGAATGTCAATAACGGTAGCATCCATATCGCCCGTTTTATTGTCGATAACTGCCTTCACCATAACATTCTCCACTGCCTGAGGCAGTTCGGGATAACGGAAGCCGGCATTTTCAATTCCCAGATCTACACCGAATGCCGGAAAAGTTACTTCGCTGTACAGTCCTTTAACATATCCGGTAAATGCCATACTTCCCTCTGCCTGTAAGTTGTCGAAATCCTTGGCATAAACAGCCGGAATCAGTGAAAGGAAACTCTTGAAGTCATTTTTGAGAGCCTCGAAATGTATATCCATATCGTAGCCTTCATCCGGCATGGAAAAATAACCGGAAGCCAGTGCTTCAAGTTCATTCACTGTTAGTTTCGCATCGGGGAAAGAAAACTTCCATGCGCTGAGGTCGGCTCCAATGGATGAGACCAGGGTAGCTTTCGCATTGCTCAGATAGCGAATACCATCGTAATCCGCCGTGACGGATCCGGACTCAGCCTGCGCTTTCAGCTCCGTATAATCGGCTGTAAGATCACCGCTCAGCTCCACATCCACTTTGGCAAAACGGAGCCACATGGGCAGGCTGGCATCGTCGTAAGTAAGCTTTCCGTTACGAATTATTAATTTCTGCAGATCGGCCCGGAACTGCGAAGGAACCGGCTCTGCTATGGTTGTATCGGCTGAGGGCTTGACTATGTCCCAATTTTCACTTCCATCTGCAAGTACTTTCAGCAGAAATGCCGGTTCATCCAGTCTTGCTGAACGAATTTCATAGGTATCGCCTTTCAGCACACTTTTCAGGTTTACAACCACCCTGAGGGCTGGAATGTACGCAAGGGTATCGTTGCTGAAGGCTTCGATGCCGGTGATTGAGAATTCTGTGATACCCACCGAAAGATTCGGGAAATTGCGCAGCAGCGACAGACTTACATCCTGAAAATCTAGCCGGGCATTCAACGATTTACCCGCCTCATTTTTTACAGCTTCCACAATCTTACCCTTAAATGCGAAGGGAAGAACAATCAGTGCCGTTAAAATCACCAACAGCAGAACCAGGATTATCTTCAGCGCTTTTTTCATAAAAAAATCTAACTTAATGAGGATCCAACAAATGGAATACAAAATAAAAACTTTCGTTTTCAGAAAATATTGCGGGGGATTTTCCCCGACAGCAGCATATGGTCGGCAATGACCAGTGCTGCCATGGCTTCTACCACCGACACAGCTCTGGGTACGATGCAAACGTCGTGCCGTCCGCCAATGACGAGCTTCTGCAATTCTCCAGATTTATCGGCGGTGTCCTGCATTTTTTGGATAGAAGAAACCGGTTTAAATGCAACATTGAAACGGATTTCTCGTGATTGGTAGCCGGTTTCAATTTACTTCCCGAACGGGTATAAGGGTCGTTGTGTTCCGATCCTTTTCGGGAAGCTGCAACAAAACCTTCCCCATATTCAAATCCTTTTGCAGCATTGATGCTCATCATAGCTTTTGCCAGATCGGCCTGCAGCCGGTCGAATACCGGCTCGCCAATGCCTGCAGGCACGCCGGTAATGCGGCAATGTACAATGCCTCCGGTTGAATCGCCTTCCTTCCGAAGACGGGAAAGCAGAGCATTCATTTCGGTTTCCGTTTGCGGATCGGGGCACCGGAGTAACGATTTATTTATTACTTCAGGATCGGGATTTTCAGGGAGTACGGAAAGGCTTACCGTTCCTATGCGACTTGTAAAGCCTGTGATGGTAATTCCATACATACGGAGAAGTTGGCGGGCAAGGGCTCCGGCGGCCACGCGAACGGCAGTTTCTCTGGCAGAAGACCTGCCGCCTCCCCTGTAGTCGTGAAAGCCAAACTTCGCATCCCACACATACCCGGCGTGTGATGGCCTGTAAACCCCTTCAAGGTGCTTGTAATCGGCCGGCTGTTGACCGGTATTGGGGATCAGAAAAGCTATCGGAGCCCCGGTAGTCATACCATTAAATAGGCCGCTGATAAACTCGGGGATATCTGCTTCTGCCCGGGGCGACTGAAATTCAGACATTCCGGGCCGGCGACGTTCCATCTCCTGGCGAAGCACATCGTAATCAATAACCACACCCGAAGGCATACCATCGAGAACCCCGCCTATGTAAGGGCCATGTGACTCACCAAAAGAGGTTAGCCTGAACAGTTGTCCGAATATATTTCCAGCCATGATGCGAAGTTACAAAAATAAAAAGGGAGGAAACAAAAACCGACTGGTTTGCTTCGCGAAGCATTTTCAGTTTGGCCTCAAGCATCTGAAGCTCCTCTTTGGCCTGTTCTATTTTCTTCTCAAACTCCTGCTTCAGCAAATTTGCCGTTTTTGAGTTTGCAAAAAAGCCAATGTTGTTCTCCCAGAGTTTAATATCTTCCTGTAATTGCTGGATTTTACCCTGTACATAGTTGCGCTCCTTACTGATCACTTTACCGGCGTCGGGTGCATCTTTTGCCATTCGTTCAACGCGGTTACGGTAGTTAAGGGCTCCCATCGACATCGACTCCATTTTGAGCTTCTCGAAGTGTTTATTGATGAGGTTTCGGAATTCTGTCTGGATTTTTTCCTTCTCCTTAATGGGAACGTGCCCCACCTCCATCCACTGACGCTGGAAATCCTTGAGTGTTTCAATGGCTGCGTTACGGTCGTCGCCGATTTCGAATGCTTTAACTTTTTCAATCAGATCAAGTTTCAGCTTCAGATTTTCGTCTTCATGACCCGAAACATTTTTGAAGTATTCGGATTTGGAAGCAAAAAACTCATCGCAGGCAGCCCGGAACCGCTTCCAGATACGGTCGCTTTGCTTGCGCGGTACCGGTCCGACTTTTTTCCACTCATTTTGAAGATTAATAAGCTCGCGGGTGGTATTCCGCCAATCGGTACTTGTTCGTAGCGACTCAGCCTGAACACAAAGGTCGAGCTTCAGGTTATAATTATGCATTTGCTGTTCTTTCAGCTTTGCATAAAATTCCTTTTTTGCATTAAAGAATGCGTCGAGGGAGGTTTTAAACCTGGCCCAAATCTCATTGTTTTGCTTTTTTGGGGCAGGGCCAAGAGTCTTCCATACCGAAAGCAATTCGGTAACCTGACTGGTAGCTACCTGCCAGCCTTTGATGGTATCGGGCTCGGTTGAAATCAACTGTTCGGCTTTCTCACAAAGGATAAGCTTGGCGGAGTAATTCTGCTCCAACCCCTCCTGCATCTGGTTATAATATTCTCTCCTACGCTCGTTGATCTTATCGGTTGCACTGCGGAAACGCTCCCACAGCTCATCTTTTTTATCCTGGGGAACCGGACCTATCTCTTTCCACTCCTCATGATATTGCTGCAGCTGTTTAAAGGATTTGATGATGGATGTTTCTATCACCAGCTCCTCAGCCTTCTCACACAGCTGAATTTTGGATTCCAGATTCTTTTTGAGGTCAAGATCTTTGAGTTCCTTATTGATTTTTACTTTGTCGAAGAATTTTTCAACCAGGAAATGATAATTCTGCCAAAGGTTATTGATCTCGGTTTTTGGCACCATACCGATCGACTTCCAGCGTTCCTGGAGTACTTTAAACTCATCGTAGGTTTTCTTGAGAGTCTCCTCTGAATTAATCAGCACTTTGAGCTCTTCAAGAATATGGTTTTTGGCTTCAAGGTTCTGCAGCTTAACTTTCTCCTGCTCCTCGTTAAATTTAGCTTTGTATTGACGGTATATCTGGAATGCTGCTTTGAAGCGTTCTTCGATAGCGTCATCCGGAACTTCGATGGCTTCGCCTTCCCCTTCAACTTCCGTTTCTTCGGCTCCGGCTACAAGTTTCTGATAGGCTTCGTGCTTAAACTCCTTGTTAAGCTTCAGAAAAACCACCTTTATCTGGGCAACCTCACTTTTAATCTTATTGATGTCATCCTCTCGGACAAGTTCTTCAAGCCGTGCAACCAGTTCTTCACGTGTTAAGCCTTCCAGTTCCACAGGCTGATCGGTGTCGGTACCGGTGACTTCTTCACTTTCGTCGGTTTCATCTTCTTCACTCTCTTCATCGTGCATCTCAAGCTCGGACATACTCTCCGAAGAAGCAGCAAGGGGTTCATTCTCTTCAGCAGCCGGCTTCGTGCCGGGTTCAGCAATGGTTTCAGCAACTGGCTCCGCAATGGGTTCAACAAATGGCTCCGTAATGGGTTCATCCAATGGTTCGGTTGCCGGCTCCTCAATGATTTCTGCAGCAGGTTCTATGCTGGGTTCCGCAGCGACTTCAGATTCTGCAATTTCCGGTTGAATTTCCTGAAACTCCTTTGTGACAGGTTCCGCTTCAACGTCTTCAGCTGCAGGTTGTTCAACTGAAGCTTCCACTGCAGGTTGTTCAACAACCACGTCAGGATTTTCAACAGCTTGTTGTTCTGCAACTTCAGCAACGGGCTCAGTAATTTCAGGGTTTGATTCCATTTCTGGTTCTGAAGAGATTGAATTGGTTTCTGCTTCTTGATTTTCCGAAGCTTCGGGATTCATCGCCTGTGCAGCTTCCGCTTCATCAGGTGTAAGATCGGCTTGTGACTTGGTTTCCATGAAGAATTCAATTGAATGATGAATACTGGTTTTCGACGTACTTCTCCATTAACTTCTGCCCTGTCATTTCAACTGTCAAAAATAAATCTGAAAGAGAATTGAAACGCCGAAGGCATAGGATCTGGAGGGGGGAATTTAACTGGTGTTTTTCAGTTGTTTAGATTCTGATTTTTGTACAGGACTGCAAAAATAAGAATTATATTTAGCAAACGCTTTTAAAAGCCCGATATTAAACATAAAAATAACCCCTAGCTCAGTGTTATATTAGTATGGACGCTTATTGAAGATCAGATATCCAAATTTCATAAAGAATGTAAGTTTCTGATCTTCACCATAGTAATAATTGAAGTTAAAACTAATAGGACCAATCGGCGAATGATAAATCATGGCTGCAGTAGCCATAGGATACACGTATATTTTGTCGGCCCGTACAGCTTTTCGTGTAATATAATTTTGCTTGATACTTCTGAAGGGCACAAAAACATATCCTTCGAGCCTGAAGTCCAGGTTACGACGGATTTCATAAACATTTTTTACACCTCCGGATATAAACTTATTAGCCCTGTAATGTGGCATAAAACGTGTCAGCGCTTCGGGGAATGGTTGAAAAGGCCTGGCAGCCAGAATGCTGGAGGTATAATTACTGAAATAATTCTGGGTTGAGTAATATGCCTGGAGACAAAAGCCAAGGTTAAGCCGTTCAATCCGCGCATAGTAATTTTCGTACTGAACCCTGCCCATGAGCCAGGAGTGACCGTTTCTGGCTCCTGTCCCAGCAGGTGCTGTACTTCCCGGCATAAACGATTCCCGACCGGTTACAAAGCGGCCTTCCACATTAAGTCTGGCCCCGCTGCTGGCGTATTCTTTGCGGTTAAGTGAATTGTATTCGAGATTTATTCCCGGCGAAAAATAGCTGAAATTTGTTTGGTCGAGCGTATCGTTACGGGTATAATTATTTGTCTGGAAATAATCATCCCGGTTTACACCGGTTGTAACATCAATGGTGGCGACTCCCGAGCCTGTAAACGGCCAGCCCGCAATCAGAGTCAGGAACCGTTCACGTTCAACCAGGAAAAACGGATCTTCATCTTCAAAAAAATAGGTATTTGTCTTGAAATAGTTGAATTTGTTGAACGTGAATCTCGCTTTCAGAAAGAACGGACGGGGGTACACAAAATCGACTCTTCCATCGATCATTGCGGAATTATAAAACCTTCCGAAATAGGCATTGGCTTTTGCCTGATAAGAAAGGCGTGTCCAGTAATTGTACAATACATGAAGCGAGAGTTCGTTTACGGCACTTGAGGTAACGGCTCCTCCCACACCGGCAATAAGATGGGTTTCTTTCTGAACATCCAGAAAAAGCTTGTAAAACCCCCTCTCCCTGTCGTAAGCCATACGGGGATATACATGCTCAATTTTATCTTCGGCCATAAGTTTGAAGTAGGCCGGCTTGATGTAATCAAGTGTCCTTGGTGTAACCTCCGCTTCTTCCTCTCCAATATACAAATGCGCAGGCGGTTTTCCCAGTCCAAGAACATGACTTACATACTCTACCTGACTGGTTTTTAATCCGCTGACTTTAAGATCGCCAACAACCAAAGGCGGCTTCTTTTCGTTGAATGCCTTTCGTTTTGCAGCCACACTAGCGGGTGAAACTTCATCTACCACAAAACTCCGGATTTCCTGAAGCATACGCCGGGCTGCAACATAACCTGAATCAATAAATGCATTCGTATTGCTGAAATCGATAACATTAACGTTTGTGATATGAGGCCGTATCATCACGCTGTTGTCACATAAAACAGTATAATTCTGCTTTACCATCAGCATGTTTTCGAGTTGCGATACAATGTTGTCGTCTTTGGGATCGGTAAAATTTCCGGCTACCAGGCTACCAATGATGATATCCGGAAAAAAATCATCGTACATTACATCGGAAGGGAAATTGTTGTACATACCCCCGTCGAATAACATCTTACCATTAATCCGGATGGGTCGGAAGTAAAACGGGAAGGTCATGGAAGCTCTTACAGCGCTGGCCAGATCGCCGTTGCTAAGCACTATAGCTTCTCCTGCGGCTATATCGGAAGCAATACACCGGTAAGGCACCATCAGGCTATCGAAATTATACCCCGATGCTGCAGCTGCACCAGAATATATCTCGAGAAAGGCAAAATCCATAAGCAGCGGAGAAACCAGATTCGAGGGAAGAGTCGGAGATATCACCGAATCAATCTTGAACCTGAAATCTACCCATGATGCATCCGGCACGGGTTTTTTAAACAAATAACGATACCGGTCATCCACCTTTCCTGAAATCCAGCTTTTAAAATCATCCGACCTGAAAATTGTTTCCATCTGATCGGGAGAATACCCTGATGCATACAAAGCGCCAATAATGGCACCCATAGATGTTCCGGTAATATAGTCGATCGGTATTTTTGCCTCTTCCAGGGCCCGGATTACTCCAATGTGCGCAACTCCCTTTGCTCCTCCACCGCTAAGCACAAGCCCGACCTTCTGGGAGTGAACAGGAACAGCCAGAATAAGCATTGCAAACACCAGAACTACGAGGTACAGAATCCGCATATTTTAACTTTTGTACCGGGTTATGGAAACAGAGGACCGTGCAGCAAAAAGCTGCCTGTTCTTAATAAACGGACTGTTCGGCTTTATGTTACTTTATCTGCTTAAATTTTAGCCAGGCCCTGCTCAAGATCTGCAATAAGATCTTCCGCATCTTCAATACCAACAGAATAGCGTACCAGTCCATCGGTGATTCCGGCTTTAATTTTAGCTTCTGCGCTCACTTTGGAATGTGTCATAGAGGCCGGATGCTGAATCAGGGTTTCCACCCCTCCCAGCGACACTGCCAGAATTGCCAGTCCAACATTATTCATAAGGACTTTGCCGGCTTCAAAACCGCCTTTCAGTTCAAAGCTTATCATGGAGCCGAATCCGTACATCTGTTGTTTTGCAAGTTCGTGTTGCGGATGCGATTCCAGACCGGGATACTTCACCCATGCTACCCGTGGATGTGACTCAAGGAAGCGGGCAATATTCATAGCATTCTCCTGCGAACGTTCAATTCTGATTCCCAAGGTTTTTACTCCCCGAATAACCATATACGCCTGATGCGGATCCATGTTGCATCCGAGGTTCACCATCATGCTTCTGAGCTTGCTGCCCAATGCTTTATCGCGGGCAACAATCATCCCGGCAACAATATCGGCATGTCCATTTATAAACTTAGTCATTGAATGAAATACCGCATCTGCTCCCAGTTCAAGGGGCCTTTGCAGGTATGGGCTGCAAAAGGTATTGTCAACCACCAGAAGTGCACCGTGCTGGTGAGCCAGTTCGGCACAGGCTTTCAGGTCGGTAATATCCATAGTGGGATTGGCAGGTGTTTCAACGTAAAGCAGTTTGGTGTTGGGTCTGAATGCAGCTTTGATTTCATCGATGTTTGCTGTATTAACGTAGGTTGATTCAACCCCGAAGCGTGACCAGTGCTGTTCCATCACCACTCGGGATGGTCCATAAACTGCGGCGGAACTAACCATATGATCGCCTTTGCTCAGCAATGCCATATACAGGGTATTAACCGCTGCCATGCCAGAACTGGTGGCAATTCCTGACACTCCTCCCTCCAGGTCTGCAACCAGGGTTTCAAGCGCATGAATGGTGGGATTTCCTATGCGTGTGTAGATATACCCG
Source organism: Bacteroidales bacterium (assembly GCA_022837485.1). GTDB lineage: Bacteria > Bacteroidota > Bacteroidia > Bacteroidales > Lentimicrobiaceae > Lentimicrobium. The sequence goes on along the minus strand of JALHHH010000004.1, from coordinate 45,232 downwards.
TCTTCTTCACCCGAAAAGCAGCGGGCACCATGGTCGGCATTTTCAAAAATAAAGGTTGAAGTCTGGTAGATCGGGACGGTAGCACTGCCCAGCGGATTTTCAAATTCACCTGCATGTATAAGGCGGGAGTTCAGCCCGAGTTTGCTGTTTTTCATGTCTGAAAGTTTATGCTTTTGTGATTTTATGGTTATTTCATTACACCGGATGGTGCTCTCTGATCATAGGAATGCTGCAATCGGGGCATATCAGACTGCGGCAGGGGACGCCCGCCTGATGCGAAACCCTGAGTCCGCATCGCGGGCAGATGCAATATCCCGTTTGATGCACAGCAGGCCGTGGCTTCAGATCTGCCGACGACAGCCGGGTGTCTCCCTTATACTCTTTCAACTCACTACTGCGGCATACCGGGCATGCAGGTGCAGTAGATGCGTTTTCTGCAAGACTGAACGCAGTATTGCACTGAGTACACTTATACCACGATTCCCCGAACTCGATGGATCCGCCCTCAATAGTAAGCGAATACCCTTCCACCAGCGAACGTGCAATTTTTTGCCGGGCAGTTTCGTAGATTCTGGAAAAGGTAGGCCTTGAAATCTCCATCTGAACAGCCGAATCCTGCTGCGAAAGTCCTTCGTAATCGGCAAGGCGAACTGCTTCGTACTCCTCGGTAAGCAGCGTCAGCTGCCCGGCTGTGCCTGCCGATGAACCGTAAGGCAACAAACCTCCTATCAGTGGCGGACGAAAAACCCGGCGATTACGTTTCGGTCTGGGCATCGGTATTTTTTTTAACGGAAGGCGCAGCAACTGCGGCCGGCAAATCGGTTTATTTATTTTTTTTAACTCCTGAGGACAGACTGTCGAAAATGGTCTTACGCCTGGGTTTCTTGAAAATACCCTCATTAATCGCCTTCACTTCCTCAATGGTATAAAACGCATTCGGATTAAACTGATTTATTATCCCGACCACATGTTCTATATCCTTTCGCTGAATAATACTGAAAACGATATCCACTTCCCCACGACTGCCCTCGGCTTTTACAGAAGTAACACCGTAGTTGTTTTCCCTGAGATATGCAATAAGTTCGCTTGTATCCTTCTTAGGTATGATCCGTATCAGCACACTTCCCAGCGAAAGCTTTTCTTCGATTACCATGCCAATGTAGTTACCCATGGCAAAACCACCTCCATAAGCAACATAGCACAAAACATTATCAAGGTGTTTCATGATCTGCCCTACAGCAAGCAACCAGATAATTACTTCAAAAAAGCCAAGAACCGGAGCCAGCATCTTCTGCCCTTTTGACAAAAAGATAAGCCGCAGTGTACCAATCGTTTGATCACTGATTCGGGCGAGAAAGATAAGCAATGGCAATACTACCCATGTGAACATAAGCGAATCGGCGGCAAAAAGAAATGAAAGGTCCATAGCCGGAAATTTTATTCTTTTGCAAAGTTAATTGAAAACGGATGAAGCAAAGGTAAGGATAAAAGCGCCAGGATAGTTTATACTCCCGGCTAGTGAAATTTCAAGCAAATAATCCGGAGTCATTTTGTTTTTGCTTACTTTACAGAATATATTCAAGCAATTTTTTAACATGAAAACTCAAAATATTATACTATGGAAACAACCGATCAGGCTTCGGAACGGAACATGACAGTTGCCGACTGGATGCTGACTCTTTTATTGACAGCGATACCAGTGGTGAACCTGGTCATGCTTTCGGTCTGGGCTTTTGGCAGCAGCAAGCAGAACCCGCGTAAAACATGGGCGAAAGCCAGCCTCCTGTGGCTGATAACAGCCATATGTTTAACGGTTATTCTGCTGCTTGTCTTCGGTACTGCCATCAGGGAAATGATGCATTCGGCGCCGGACTTTATTGAAACGCCCGGCTATTAAACCGTAGAAGCAGTAAAAAGCATTTGCGTGGTAGATGGTTTCCTGAACTTACCCCCATACGAATTCGGAGGTAAGTAAAAGGACCAGACAACAATGTCCGGTCCTTTCCGGGATTTTTATTTAAGCTTGTGCGGTTGGCCCTCCAAGGGTGAACGGTACATTAGTATCCGATTCCTTGATGTTTCCGTGAACGGATTCATACTTTGAAATATTCTCTCTTAGCGCATTCATCAGCCTTTTGGCATGTTGCGGGGTAAGGATGATCCTGGACTTAACCTTAGCTTTGGGAACGCCGGGCATCATCTTAACGAAATCAATTATAAATTCCGCGTTCGAATGGGTAATAATAGCAAGGTTTGAATAGATACCTTCTGCCGTTTCATCGCTCAGTTCAATGTTGATCTGATTCTGTTTGTTGTCGCTCATGGCTATGTATTTTTTTCGGTTATTCCGGTGAATTAAGAAGCGACAGGTTCATAAACCTGTCGCTTCCGCCAGTTCAGTATTTATAGTTTATAATTCATCGGCTTTCGAGGCTAAGAGAGTTTCATACTCTTCCTTCGAACCGACAATGAGGTCGTCGTACTCCCTTAATCCGGTTCCTGCGGGAATCAGATGTCCTACAATCACATTTTCCTTCAGGCCGAGCAGTTCGTCGCTCTTAGCGTTAATGGATGCAACGGTAAGTACCTTGGTGGTTTCCTGGAACGATGCAGCTGAGATGAAGCTCTTGGTTTGCAGCGAAGCTCTGGTAATACCCTGAAGCACCTGCTTAGCTGTTGCCGGTTGGGCATCGCGGGCATCCACCAGCTTTTTGTCACGGCGTTTGAGCAATGAATTCTCATCGCGCAATTTGCGGGAAGTAACAATCTGACCGGGTTTTAGGTTGGTTGAATCACCTGGATTAACAACAACCTTTTTACCGAAGATCCAGTCATTTTCATCATGAAAATCAATCTTATTTACAAGTTCACCTTCAAGGAACTTGGTATCTCCCGGATCTGCAACTTCAACCTTGCGCATCATCTGACGTACTATTACCTCGTAATGCTTGTCGTTGATCTTTACACCCTGAAGACGGTAAACCTCCTGAATTTCATTCACAATATACTCCTGAACCTTCATAGGACCTTTGATGGCAAGGATATCGCTGGGCGTCATTGCGCCTTCCGACAGCGGAGTACCTGCCTTTACGTAGTCGTTTTCCTGAGCCAGAATCTGCTTTGAGGTCGGAATCAGGTAACTCTTCTCTTCACCGGTTTTCGAAGTAATGATAACCTCACGGTTACCACGTTTCAGCTTCTTGCCAAATGAAACCACACCATCGATTTCAGCAACAACAGCCGGATCGGATGGATTACGCGCTTCGAATAGTTCGGTAACCCTTGGCAGACCTCCGGTGATGTCGCCGGATTTACCAACAGCACGGGGAATTTTAACCAGGATTTCGCCGGCTTTAATCTTGCGGCTTTCTTCCACAATGATGTGAGCACCAACGGGAATATCGTAAACCCTGAGATCGGAACCATCGGTGGAAACAATACGAATGCTCGGATTCTTAGCCTTTTGCCTTGATTCGATGATAACTTTATCGTGGTATCCCGTTTGTTCGTCCGATTCTACCCTGTAGGTAGATCCTTCAACGATATTATCAAACACCACCTTACCACTTACTTCCGACAAGATCACGGCATTGTATGGATCCCAGTCACTTACCAGGCTTCCTTTGGCAACCTCATCGCCCTGGCGGAAATATAAGTTTGCGCCATAAGGAATGTGAGCCGATGATAGAATGATTCCGGTATTACGGTCTACAATACGCATCTCGGCAGAACGTCCGATTACGATATCGTACTTTTTCCCCTCGGCATTTTCGTATTCAACAAACCTCAGCTCATCAATCTCGAGGATTCCATCGTATTTAGCTTCGATACGGGATGCCACCGAAATGTTGGATGCAGTACCCCCGACGTGGAATGTACGAAGGGTAAGCTGAGTACCGGGTTCTCCGATCGACTGGGCTGCGATAACGCCAACGGCTTCACCTTTCTGAACCATACGGCCGGATGCAAGGCAAACGCCCTGCTTCGATTCACAGGTAAGTACCGAACGAATTTCAACTGCTTCGATGGGCGATTCCTCGATAATCTGACAAATTTCCTCGGTAAGTTCCTGCCCGGCATCTGCAATAAGAGCACCGGTTTGCGGATGATAAATATCGTGCAGCGATACCCTACCGAGTATGCGATCGTAAAGTGTCTCAACTACCTCCTCATTTTTCTTGAGTGCCGTAGTTGTCAGCCCCCTGAGGGTTCCGCAGTCGGGCTCTGTAATTACCACATCCTGGGCCACGTCGACAAGCCTGCGGGTAAGGTAACCTGCGTCAGCGGTTTTAAGAGCAGTATCGGCCAGACCCTTACGGGCACCGTGGGTTGAAATAAAATACTCGAGAACCGATAGACCTTCCTTGAAGTTTGAAAGAATCGGGTTTTCGATAATTTCGCCTCCGGTCGCTCCCGATTTCTGAGGCTTGGCCATAAGACCCCTCATTCCGGAAAGCTGACGAATCTGTTCCTTCGAACCACGGGCTCCGGAATCCAGCATCATGTAAACGGGGTTAAATCCCTGCTTGTCTTTTGCCAGATTTTCCATCAGCGTGTGCGTCAGGCGCGAATTGGTATGCGTCCAGATATCAATAATCTGATTGTAACGCTCGTTGTTGGTGATGAAACCCATATTATAGTTGCCCACCACTTCTTCAACCTCTTCATTTGCCTGTGCAACAAGCTCTTCCTTAACTTCAGGAACGATAACATCACTCAGTGTAAACGAAAGTCCTCCCTTGAAAGCCATGGTATAACCAAGGTTCTTGATGTCGTCGAGGAACTGGGCTGTTTTGGCAGTTCCGGTTTTTTTCAACACGTCACCAATAATATCGCGAAGCGATTTCTTGGTAAGCAGCTGATTGATATAACCGTATTCCTCCGGCACTACCTGGTTGAAGAGCACCCGACCGACCGTAGTCTCAACGAGTTTCTCAACAATGGCATCGTTTTCGCGGATTTTTAATCTTACCTTAACAAAAGCATGCAAATCCACTACCTTCTCGTTAAAGGCTATGATTACCTCTTCGGGTGAATAGAAATGCATTCCTTCGCCCTTGACGGGGTTTTCGGGAATTGATTTGCGGCCCTTGGTCATGTAGTAAAGACCCAGAACCATGTCCTGTGATGGAACCGTAATTGGAGCTCCGTTCGCGGGATTGAGAATATTGTGCGATGCAAGCATCAGCAGCTGTGCTTCCAGAACGGCAGCATTGCCAAGCGGCACGTGCACAGCCATCTGGTCACCGTCGAAGTCGGCATTGAAAGCCGTACAAACGAGCGGGTGCAACTGAATAGCTTTCCCTTCAATAAGTTTAGGCTGGAAAGCCTGAATACCCAGACGGTGCAGGGTTGGTGCACGGTTGAGCATAACAGGATGTCCTTTCAGAATATTTTCAAGAATATCCCAAACAACGGGATCCTTGCGGTCAACGATTTTCTTGGCTGATTTCACGGTTTTTACAATACCGCGCTCAAGCATCTTACGGATAATAAACGGCTTGAAAAGTTCGGAAGCCATATCTTTTGGAAGTCCGCACTCATTCAGTTTAAGTTCCGGACCTACTACAATAACTGAACGACCTGAATAGTCAACACGTTTACCAAGAAGGTTTTGACGGAAACGACCTTGTTTTCCTTTTAAGCTATCGCTTAGCGATTTAAGGGCCCGGTTCGACTCCGTTTTAACGGAATTGGCTTTACGTGAATTATCGAACAGTGAATCGACAGCTTCCTGAAGCATACGCTTTTCGTTGCGCATAATTACATCCGGAGCTTTGATTTCGATGAGTCGTTTCAGACGGTTATTACGGATAATAACCCTGCGGTAAAGATCGTTGAGGTCGCTTGTTGCGAACCGTCCTCCGTCGAGCGGAACCAGCGGCCGAAGCTCGGGTGGAATAACGGGGACTACCTTAACGATCATCCATTCGGGGTGATTTTCAACACGTGACTGAGCATCGCGGAATGCCTCGAAAACCTGAAGCCGTTTAAGGGCATCCGCCTTACGCTGCTGAGATGTCTCATTATTGGCTTTATGCCTGAGTTCATACGATTCAACATCGAGATCGATGTTTTTCAGCAGATCGAAAAGGGCTTCAGCACCCATCTTCGCAATGAATTTATTTGGATCGCTGTCGTCGAGGTATTGATTTTCCCTCGGCAGCATGTCAAGAATTTCAAAATACTGCTCTTCGGTAAGAAGGGCCATTTTTTCAACCTTAACTTCTTCCTTAAGCATGGTTCCGTCGAGAATACCCGGTTGCACAACAACATAGCGCTCGTAGTAAATAATGGAATCAAGCTTTTTGGTATTCAGGTTGAGCAGGGCGCCGATTTTGTTTGGCAGTGACCTGAAAAACCAGATGTGGGCTACGGGAACGACAAGCTGAATGTGGCCCATGCGCTCACGGCGCACCTTTTTCTCGGTAACTTCCACGCCGCAACGGTCACAAACGATGCCTTTGTATCGTATCCTTTTATATTTTCCGCAATGACATTCCCAATCCTTTACCGGCCCGAAGATCCGCTCACAAAACAAACCATCGCGTTCGGGTTTGTATGTACGGTAATTTATTGTCTCGGGCTTCAGTACTTCACCGCTCGAACGCTCGAGAATCATCTCGGGCGATGCAAGGCTGATGGTGATCTTGGAAAAATTGCTGGAGATGGTGCTGTCTTTTCTGAAAGCCATATGCTGATAAATAAGGAGATTATTATGTAAATCAACAAACGGGTTAAACCTGCCTGCAGTCCCCCCGGGCGCTGCAGGACAGGTGTAATCCGGAAATATTAATCGAAGGAGATGTTGAGACCAAGTCCCCTTAGCTCATGAATCAATACATTGAAGGATTCAGGAATACCCGGGATAGGCATATTCTCGCCCTTAACAATGGCTTCATATGCTTTTGCCCTGCCCATAACATCGTCCGACTTAACGGTAAGGATCTCCTGAAGAATATGGGAGGCACCGAACGCCTCGAGCGCCCAAACTTCCATTTCTCCGAAACGCTGACCTCCGAACTGTGCTTTTCCTCCAAGAGGCTGTTGTGTAATAAGTGAGTAAGGTCCGATGGAACGTGCATGCATCTTGTCATCAACCATATGATGCAGTTTGAGCATATAGATGTAGCCTACTGTAGCTGGCTGATCGAACCGTTCTCCGGTTCCGCCGTCGTACAGGTAAACCCTTCCGTTCTCCGGAAGTCCGGCATCCTGCATGTACTTGTTCATCTGCTCATCCGTAGCTCCGTCGAAGATCGGAGTTGAGAAGTGAAGACCAAGTTTCTTGCCTGCCCAGCCCAGTACTGTTTCATAAATCTGACCCAGATTCATTCGGGAAGGTACGCCAAGAGGATTCAGAACAATATCAACCGGAGTGCCGTCGGGAAGGAAGGGCATATCCTCCTCGCGGACGATTTTAGCCACAATACCTTTGTTACCGTGACGTCCGGCCATCTTGTCCCCAACCTTCAGCTTGCGTTTCTTGGCAACGTAAACCTTTGCCATTTGCACAATGCCGTTTGGAAGGTCATCTCCAACCGTTGCAACAAATTTGCGACGGTTGTATACGCCAAGAATCTCTTTGTATTTAATGATGTAGTTGTTGATCAGAGTCTTGATCTGTTCATTGACATCTTTATCGGTCGTCCATTTACCCGGATTAACGCTCAGGTAATCAATACCCATGAGCATTTTCTGGGTGAACTTAACTTTTTTGGGAACGATTTCCTCCTTAAAGTTATTGTAAACGCCCTGGGAAGTTTTTCCCGAAACTAGGATGGTAAGCTTATCGACAAGCTTGCTCTTAAGCTCCTGTGAATTCTTTACAAATTCATCATCAAGAACTTTCACCATATCCTTTTCCTTGGCTTTTACCTTACGGTCTTTGATCATCCTCGAGAAGAGTTTCTTATCGAGCACAACGCCTTTCATTGAAGGAGGTGCCTTAAGCGATGCGTCTTTCACATCTCCGGCTTTGTCGCCAAAAATAGCTCTGAGCAGTTTTTCCTCGGGAGTAGGATCGCTTTCGCCTTTAGGTGTGATCTTACCAATCAGAATATCGCCTTCGTTCACTTCAGCTCCTATCCGGATCAGACCGTTTTCGTCCAGATCCTTTGTAGCTTCGGTACTTACATTGGGAATATCGTTGGTTAGCTCTTCAACGCCGCGCTTGGTATCGCGGACTTCCAGCACAAACTCCTCGATGTGGATAGAAGTAAAAATGTCTTCCTTAACCACTTTCTCGGAAATCACGATGGCATCCTCGAAGTTATAACCTTTCCAGGGCATAAAAGCAACCATAAGGTTACGGCCGAGGGCAAGGTCGCCTTTGCTGGTGGCATATCCTTCGCACAGCACCTGTCCTTTTTTTACCCGGTCGCCCTTGCGAACGATGGGTCTCAGGTTCATACAGGTATTCTGGTTAGTACGGGTAAACTTAGTAAGCGGATAATGCTTCACATCGTCGTCAAAACTTACAAGTTTTTCATCTTCCAGCCGGGTGTGACGGATAACGATTTCTGCAGCATCCACATATTCCACAAGCCCGTCGTATTCGGCTGTAACGAGCACGCGGGAGTCGAAAGCGACATTGCGTTCAATGCCGGTTCCAACGATAGGTGCTTCCGGATTAAGCAGAGGAACAGCCTGACGCATCATGTTTGATCCCATAAGTGCACGGTTGGCATCGTCGTGTTCGAGGAACGGGATGAGCGATGCAGCAATGGATGCAATCTGGTTGGGTGCAATATCGATAAGGTCGACTTCTTCTTTACCGACTATGGGATAATCGGCAAGGTAACGAACTTTAATACGGTCGGAAACAAAATGTCCTTTATCATCAATAGGCGTTGTTGCCTGAGCAATAACTTTATTTTCTTCTTCTTCAGCACTCAGATAGATTGGTGGTTCATTCGGATCCACTTTACCTTCCACAACACGTTTGTAAGGGGTTTCGATAAATCCGAGACGATTGATCTTAGCGTAAACGCAAAGCGATGAGATTAGTCCGATATTCGGACCTTCGGGAGTTTCAATGGTACAGAGCCGGCCGTAGTGTGTATAGTGAACGTCGCGCACTTCAAAGCCTGCACGTTCGCGGGAGAGGCCACCGGGTCCGAGTGCCGAAACCCTGCGCTTGTGCGTAAGTTCGGCCAGAGGGTTGGTCTGATCCATAAACTGCGACAGCTGGTTGGTGCCGAAGAATGAATTGATTACGGATGAGAGTGTTTTGGCGTTGATCAGGTCGGTAGGTGTAAACACCTCGTTATCGCGAACATTCATACGCTCGCGAATGGTACGTGCCATACGTGCCAGGCCTACACCAAACTGATTGTAAAGCTGTTCTCCCACGGTACGGATACGGCGGTTGCTCAGGTGGTCGATATCATCCACCTCGGTTCTCATATTGATAAGTCCAATGAGGTATTTGATAATTGAAATGATATCTTCCTTGGTAAGAACCCTGGTATCGAGAGCGGTCTCGAGATTCAGCTTTTTGTTGATACGGTAACGTCCGACATCGCCGAGGTCGTAACGTTTATCGGAGAAAAAGAGTTTTTCAATAATACCTCTTGCGGTCTCCTCATCGGGCGGCTCGGCATTACGGAGCTGCCGGTAGATAAACTCAACTGCCTCTTTTTCAGAGTTGGCAGTATCTTTTTGAAGGGTATTAAAGATAATAGAATAGTCGATATTATCGGGATCGTCGCGGTGAAGCAGGATGGTTTTGGCTCCGGATTCAACGATAAGATCGATGTGATGATTTTCGATAACGGTTTCGCGGTCAATAATAACCTCGGTACGTTCGATGGAAACCACCTCTCCTGTATCCTCATCCACGAAGTCTTCGACCCAGTTTTTGAGTACCCTGGCGGCGAGGCGTGAACCGACCACCTTTTTGAGGCCGGCTTTTGAAACCTTAACTTCCTCGGCGAGGTTAAAGATTTCAAGGATATCTTTATCGGTTTCATAACCGATGGCTCTGAGCAATGTGGTTACCGGCAGTTTCTTTTTCCTGTCGATATAAGCGTACATCACGTTGTTGATATCGGTTGTAAACTCCATCCAGCTGCCCTTGAAAGGGATAATTCGTGCGGAGAAGAGTTGAGAGCCGTTAGCGTGATAGCTTGTACCAAAGAAAACACCTGGTGACCTGTGGAGTTGTGAAACCACAACCCTTTCTGCACCGTTGACCACAAAAGTTCCCTTTGGAGTCATATAGGGGATCATACCGAGGTAAACATCCTGAATAATCGTCTCAAAATCTTCGTGTTCAGGGTCGGTACAATAAAGTTTCAGCTTGGCCTTCAGCGGGATACTATAGGTCAGGCCCCTTTCGATACACTCCTCGATGGAGTATCGGGGCGGATCTATAAAATAGTCAAGGAATTCCAGAACAAAATTGTTCCGTGCATCAGTGATCGGGAAATTTTCTGCAAAAACCTTATACAAGCCTTCCGATGCCCTGTTTTCAGGGTTGGTTTCTAATTGGAAAAAATCCTGAAATGACTTGATTTGGATATCAAGGAAATCAGGATATTCGGCTTGAATTTTCGAGGTCGCAAAACTTATTCTGTCAATTTTTTTCGAAGCCAAGGTGGTAAAATTTAAAGTAAAAACTATAAATAAATTAAACAATTATTCCCGATGTGAATAATCGGGAAACAGCAAAATCTGCACCTACGCATACGCGTAGGTACAGCTTCTGCATGTATAATTGTGGAATAATTCCATCTAGTTATTTTACTTCAACCTCTGCGCCAGCTTCTTCGAGTTGCTTTTTGAGTGCTTCGGCTTCATCTTTGGTAACGCCTTCTTTCAGGGCTTTAGGTGCAGCGTCAACGAGTTCTTTGGCTTCTTTCAGACCAAGGCTGGTAAGTTCTTTAACGAGCTTAACAACAGCCAGTTTAGCCTGACCAGCTGATTTCAGGATTACGTCGAACTGGGTTTTTTCCTCAGCTGCTGCAGCTTCTCCTGCTGCTGCACCACCTGCTACCATTACGGGAGCTGCGGCTGCTGGCTCAATTCCGTACTCGTCCTTGAGAATCTGGGCTAATTCGTTAACTTCTTTAACAGTCAGGTTAACCAATTGTTCTGCAAAAGCTTTTAAGTCTGCCATTTTTATTGATGTTTTGATTGTTTTACAATGAAACTGTTTTTCTTCTCGGATGCTTCTTAATGAAGCGTAGAATATTACCGCTCTGAGAGGGTTTTAAGAACTCCGCTGAGTTTATGACCTCCCGATTGCAGAGCCGATACCACATTGATAGCGGGTGATTTAAGGGCAAGTACAATATCAGCGATGAGCTCGTTTTTAGACTTGATGTTAACAAGCATATCTAGGCTTTGATCGCCAATAAACGACATTTCTTCCACGTAGGCACCCTTAAGTATGGGTTTGTCGCTTGTTCTGCGGAATTCCTTGATAAGCTTTGCCGGTCCGTTGTTTACTTCCGAAAGCATTATGGAAGTAGCGCCCTTGAGTGCGCCGTAAAGCTGTGAAAAGTCCTTTCCGGAACGATCCATTGCTTTACGCAACAGGGTGTTTTTTACAACGATCAACTTGACATCCTTCTTAAAGCATAACCTTCTGAGCTTACTGGTAACTTCAACGTTGAGGTCGGAGATATCAGTAATATAGATGTTATTGCTGTTAGCCAGCTGCTCGGTCAGGGTGTCAATCAGTTGACTCTTTTCTTCTTTTCTCATGATTTCTTTCAGTTTTCGAGGAAAGTTCAACGAATTAACTAAGCGGTGATTGATTTTTGATCAACACGGATTCCCGGACCCATAGTGCTAGACATAAAGAGTGACTTCATGTAGGTTCCTTTAGCAGCTGCCGGCTTCAGTTTGATGATGGTATTGAGAAGTTCCTTTGCATTCTCCATCAGTTGGGTTTCGTCGAACGAAACTTTTCCGATGGCTGCATGAACGATACCAAATTTATCAACTTTGAAGTCGATTTTACCGGCTTTTGCTTCCTGAACGGCTTTTCCAACCTCCATGGTAACTGTTCCGGTTTTGGGATTCGGCATAAGTCCGCGGGGACCCAGGATTTTTCCAAGAGCTCCAACTTTCGGCATTACGCTTGGCATGGTGATGATAACATCAACATCCGTCCATCCCTCCTTGATTTTCTGGATATATTCGTCGAGTCCATAAAAATCAGCACCGGCAGCTTTGGCTTCATCTTCCTTATCGGGAGTGCAGAGTACCAGTACCCTGACAGTCTTGCCAGTACCGTGTGGCAGCATAACCGTGCCCCTTACCATTTGATTGGCTTTCCGGGGGTCAACGCCCAGCCTGACATCAACGTCAACTGAACTGTCGAACTTTGTATTGGCTGTCTGCTTAACGATTTTTATGGCTTCATTAAGGGTATAGGTCGCGCTCTTATCGAACTTAGCCAGAGCCTCTTTCCTTTTTTTTGTCAATTTAGCCATTTCGCGCCTTTGTTATGAATTTGTTTAACGTTAGTTTCTCTGTCCGTTTCAACGGACAGAATTACCTGATCAGTCATTAGCAAAAGGCGGGTTACCTGTTACGGTAATACCCATGCTCCTTGCTGTTCCGGCAACCATCCGCATTGCAGATTCAATGGTAAAGGCGTTTAGGTCGGCCATCTTAATTTCAGCGATGGCTTGCACCTGCTCCCATGTTACCGAACCAACTTTCTTACGGTTGGGCTCAGCGGATCCACTTTTAAGTTTGGTAGCTTCGAGTAACTGCACTGCAACAGGCGGAGTTTTGATGATAAATTCAAAACTTTTGTCCTTGTAAACCGTGATAATTACAGGAAGCACCTTGCCAGCCTGATCCTGGGTACGCGCATTGAACTGCTTGCAGAACTCCATGATGTTCACACCTTTGGAGCCCAAAGCAGGTCCAACGGGCGGCGACGGATTGGCTGCACCACCTTTTATCTGCAGTTTGATTAAACCGCTTACTTCTTTTGCCATTTGTGTAAACTTAGTGAGTGAAATTGACTACACTTTTCCCGTTCGTCAATCTTTCTCTACCTGCATAAAACCAAGTTCGAGAGGTGTTTTACGGCCAAAAATCTTGACCATAACTTTCAACTTTTTCTTCTCCTCATTGATCTCTTCGATAATGCCGGTAAAGCTGTTGAAAGGCCCGTCGATCACGGTTACGGTTTCGCCGACTATAAAGGGAACACTGACTTCTTCGCCCTGTTCACTCAATTCATCGACTTTACCCAGTATGCGGTTGACTTCCGCGGGGCGAAGGGGAACGGGTTCACCTTTTGACCCAAGGAAACCTAAAACTCCGGGCACATTTTTAATGTGATGCGGAATTTCACCAGTTAATAATGCTTCAATCAGAATATAGCCGGGGAGATAATTACGCTCCTTGCTGACCTTCTTACCTTTACGTACCTGATAAACCTTCTCAGTCGGTATGAGCACCTGTGAGATATAGTCTTGCAAGCCAAGGCGATTGATCTCACTTTCAAGGTATTGTTTTACCTTTTTCTCATTCCCGCTGATGGCCCGGATGACGTACCACTTTTTGACTTGCTCACCCATACAGAATGACGTAATTGCTTAGATTGAATATCAAATAACTGATATTTTAAATGTAGAGAAAGCGGTTAACTATTAGAACAGCAGGTAGAACTGTTTCAAAATAGTTTGGAAAGACATATCCATCAAATAAACGACAAACGCGATTATAAGGGAAGCGATGGATACTACTACTGCGCTGTTCTGGAGTTCACTCCAGGTGGGCCAGGATGTCTTATGCACCAACTCATCGTAACTTTCGTTGATGTATTCCTGTACTTTTGTCTTTGCCATTTAACCAAGATTATTATTGCACGGGTGGAGAGACTCGAACTCCCAACCAACGGTTTTGGAGACCGCTACTCTACCAATTGAGCTACACCCGTTTGAGTAAATATCTTCTCAGAGATTTATCTCCGCCAAATGAATTATTTAATATGGCAGAGATAAAGGTACTCCCGTCAGGGAATACCTTTATCCCGGATTTAGCTTATTAGTCAAGGATTTCTGTTACCTGACCTGCACCTACGGTACGACCACCTTCGCGGATAGCGAAACGGAGGTTCTTTGCCATAGCGATCGGAGCGATCAGCTTAACGGTTACCGAAAGGTTATCACCAGGCATAACCATTTCTACACCCTCTGCAAGATGAACTTCACCGGTAACGTCGGTAGTCCTGAAGTAGAATTGGGGACGATACCTGTTGTGGAACGGAGTGTGACGTCCGCCTTCTTCTTTCTTAAGGATATAGACCTCAGCCTTAAATTCTTTATGAGGAGTGATTGAACCGGGTTTAGCGATTACCATACCACGGCGGATCTCATCCTTATCGATACCACGGAGGAGAAGACCTGCGTTGTCTCCTGCTTCTCCTGTGTCGAGGATCTTACGGAACATCTCAACTCCGGTAACAACGGATTTCAGTTTGTCGGCGTCAAGACCAATAATTTCAACGGGGTCACCTGTGTGAATAACACCGGTTTCGATACGACCGGTAGCAACGGTACCGCGACCTGTAATCGAAAATACGTCCTCGATAGGCATAAGGAACGGCTTGTCGATATCGCGCGGAGGCAGGGGAACCCATGTATCAACGGCATCCATCAGTTCCAGAACCTTTGCAACCCAACCCGGCTCTTTATTAAGTCCGCCAAGTGCTGAACCGCGGATAACGGGAGTGTTGTCGCCGTCGAAACCGTAGAAGGTAAGAAGATCACGAATTTCCATCTCAACGAGGTCGAGAAGTTCGGGGTCATCAACAAGGTCAACCTTGTTCATGAATACAACCAGGCGGGGTACACCAACCTGACGGGCGAGCAGAATGTGCTCACGGGTCTGAGGCATGGGACCATCGGTGGCTGCAACAACAAGGATGGCGCCGTCCATCTGGGCAGCACCGGTTACCATGTTCTTAACATAGTCGGCGTGACCGGGACAGTCAACGTGTGCATAATGGCGGGTTGCAGTCTGGTACTCGATGTGAGATGTATTAATGGTAATACCCCTTTCCTTTTCTTCAGGAGCATTGTCAATTGAGTCAAATGAGCGGAATTCCGATAACCCGGCATCAGCAAGTGTGAGGGTAATAGCAGCGGTTAAGGTGGTTTTACCGTGGTCAACGTGACCGATGGTACCGACGTTAACGTGCGGCTTGGAACGATCAAATTTTTCTTTTGCCATATTAAATAAGAGTTGTTAATGTAAATAGAAACTTACTTTCAGTAAACTAAATCAGAGCCAATGACGAGATTTGAACTCGTGACCCCTTCCTTACCAAGGAAGTGCTCTACCACTGAGCTACATCGGCTTTGGACTCGTTAACAGCAACAGTATAACAGTTAACGAACGGTATTGTTGAGCGGAAGACGGGGCTCGAACCCGCCACCTATAGCTTGGAAGGCTATCGCTCTACCAAATGAGCTACTTCCGCTTGTTTCATAACGAAACGTTGTTGTGGGGAGAGGAGGATTCGAACCTCCGAAGGCTTAGCCAACAGATTTACAGTCTGCCCCATTTGACCGCTCTGGAATCTCCCCAACTTAATTAAGTACCTTAAAGAACTGAGCCGATGGAGGGATTCGAACCCCCGACCAGCTGATTACAAATCAGCTGCTCTGGCCAACTGAGCTACATCGGCATGATGTCAATGAAAAGACAAGATTCCTGCTTGTGCCCGTTTAATCCCTTACCTGTAGGCCAGCTACCGGGTTAACCCTGCATGCTGCGAATACTCCGGCTTTCGATGAACGAAACTGTGCTTTAAAAAAAAGCAGTCCTTCTTTTCAAAAAGGACTGCAAAAATAGGAACTATTTTGACACGAACAAATACTTTGTGATTTTTTTTTGTGTCAACCCTGAATTTTATTTCCGGAACTTTCCCTTGTGCTTGTCGAGTTGCTTCCGGAGTGCATCTACAGCGGTATCTGTAGCCTCTTCAAAAGTCTTGCTCTGCTTCTTGGCGAAAAGGTCATTCCCTTTAATTAACAGTCTGATTTCTGCTGTTTTATTTTCAGCGGATTCAACATTTTCTACCTTGAGGGTTACCTCGCTTCCCAAAATTCCATCGTAAACCGTCGAAAGTTTTTCAACTTTATCGCTGATGAAATCCTCCAGTTTTCTGTCGGCTCTGAATTTAACCGCATTGATGCTAACCTTCATGATAACCTCCTTTTTTTGTTAAGCCCTTGGGTGGGCAAGTTTATATATAGTTTTTAATTTCTCCACACTTATGTGTGTATATACCTGCGTCGCTGCCAGACTTGAATGCCCGAGCAACTCTTTGATTGCATTCAGATCTGCACCTTCGTTGAGCAGATGCGTGGCAAACGTATGCCTTAGAACGTGCGGACTTCTTCGGCCTTTTACACCGGCTTCTGCCAGACAACGTTCAACAAGCCTGTAGATAAAAACAGGATACGCTTTACGTCCGGAATCCGTTACGATGAGTTCCCCAACACCGGCCTCTGCTATGGAAATCCTATGTTCCAGATACTCATCAATCAGATCCATCAGTATCTTACTAACCGGAATGATACGCTGTTTGTTTCGCTTACCCGTCACTTTTAGTGTAAGATTATACTTGTCCAGATCCGTTAACTTCAGGTTGATCAACTCGGAAAGTCTTATTCCTGTTGAATAGAGTATCTCTATTACCAGCAAATCGCGCCTTTCGGAAAATCCGGTTTTTTCCTCTCCCCTCTCTATTAAACCCTTCATCTCACGCTTTGAAACAAAGACCGGTAAACGGGAGGGTGTACCAAGCGACACCGCTTTATGCAGCGGATTCACCCGGATGTGGTTTTCTCTTAAAAGATAACGAAAATAAACCTGGAGAGAGGAAAGCTTGCGGTTGATGCTGCGCGGAGATAAGCCGGCATCAACCAGAAAGGCCATCCAGGAACGAACGACCGCATAGGTCACTTCTTCATCCGATTGAAAACCGTACGTATCATTGCAATAGGACTCAAACTGATGCAGATCAGTTCTGTATGCATTCAGCGTATGCAGTGAGTAGCGCTTGGCGAGTTTCAGGTAGTCGAAGAAAGTTTCCCTTATCATGAAATAAAAAAAGAAGAAAACAATGTTTCCTTATTAAGTAACGCCTAAGTTAGGGCATTATTACAGGAAAACAAAATTTTCTTCCTTAAATCGCACTTAAAATGAAGCGACGATTACTGATCCTGGGCCTGCTGCAACTGCTGCACATAAATGGCATGCAGACGCTGCTCACGATTCTTGACGGACGGCTTGGTAAACTTCTGCCTTTCACGCAGCTCCTTCACCACTCCGGTTTTTTCAAACTTGCGTTTCAGTTTCTTTAAGGCCCTGTCAATGTTCTCGCCTTCTTTTACGGGTACGATAATCATGCGAATACGCTCTCTTTCTGTTAAGGTTAAAAATAAAACAGTTTTTAAGGGGTGCAAAGGTAGAACGAATTTTCGAATTATCAAAAAGATAATACATTAATTTTTAACGATACCCTGTTATTGACGCGCAACCGTATTTATCAGTCACCCGGAAGGGCCTTTGTACCAGCGGGATTCAAAGGTTATCGTTCAGGTAATTCTCGATAAGCGTAAATAAATGCATGCGCGTATTTCCGCCGTAGATGCCGTGATTCCGGTTGGTGTAAAGCATCATATCAAACTGTTTTCCTTCCTGAACCAGACGTTCGGCAAATTCAAGGGTATTTTGCACATGCACGTTATCATCAGCAGTACCATGAATGAGTAACAGCTTGCCCTTAAGATCTCCTGCAAAAAACAGGGGAGAATTCTGGTCGTAGCCTTCAGCATTTTCCTGAGGCCTGCGCATGAAACGCTCCGTATATATATTGTCGTAATAACGCCAGTTGGTAACGGGAGCCACTGCTATTCCCACTCTGAAAGCACCCTGTCCTTTTACCATGCACGATGATGAGATAAAGCCCCCGTAACTCCAGCCCCAGATGGCAATCCTGGCAGGGTCGACGTATGGGAGAGAGGCCGCATACCGCGCAGCCTCAACCTGATCGGCCGTTTCATACTTGCCCAGCTGAAGGTACGTAACTTTGCGGAAAGCCTCTCCCCTAGCTCCGGTACCCCTGGGGTCAACACTCATTACAATATATCCCTTGTTTGCCAGATACTCATCAAATCCGACAGACCATCGATCGAGTACCTCCTGGGAGTTGGGCCCGCTGTACTGGTTCATCACAACCGGATAACGCTTTTCAGGACTGAAACCATGTGGATAAATTACCCATCCGTTAAGTTCTATACCCTCTGAGGTAGTGAAGGTAAAAAACTCTTTTTTTGGCGGATTATACTCTTTTATTCGGGCTGCCAGTGCTGCATTGTCTTCAAGTACGCGAATCTGTCTGCCTGACGCTTCGTGCAGAGTGTACAACGGTGGCGTTGTCACAGAGGAACTGGTGTTGATAAAATACCGGAATGTGCTGCTGAAACTGGCTGAATTGGTTCCGTTGCTGCGGGAAACTGCACGTAATTTCTTCCCGTCAAGGCTGACCGAATACACTTCCCGCGAAAGCGGCGACTTAGCGGCAGCCTGGTAATAGAATTGTTTACCGGCAGGATCGTAGCCGTAAAATGCCGTTACATCAAAGGCTCCGCTGGTAAGCTGACGTATCCCGCTACCGTCTGCGGAACAGAGATACAGATGAGTGTAACCGTCTCTTTCGCTGGTTATTGTAAAGAGCTTCCCATCGGGGAGAAAATGAATGTTATCAAAGTTTCCTTCGTCGATGTATTTCGCATTTTCTTCGAGAAATATTACCTGGCTGGTGCCGCTTCTGGCATCGGCCTTCAGAATTTCAAGTTTGTTCTGCAAGCGGTTTAGCCTCAGAAATGCCAGTTCATCCGGATTCTTCATAAAGCGGATTCGCGGGATATACTGATCCTGTTCGGGGCCTGTACCAACCCGGAGGGTATTACCAGACTCAAGATTATAGATATGAAGACTTACCTTAGAGTTATCTTCTCCGGCTTTTGGATACTTGAACTGCGAATTGGCCGGATAGATTGCGTTTTCATCGATAGCCGGCTTCTGTCCCTGAAACATGGTCATATTGAACATCATGACTTTCCGCTCATCAAACTTCAGGTAGGCAAGCTTACGGCCATCAGACGACCAGTCAAATGCCTTGTTGAATTCAAATTCCTCTTCATAAACCCAGTCGGGTGCACCGTTTATGATTTCATTGAACTTGCCGTCGGTAGTTATTTGCAGCTCTTCCCCGGTAGCCAGATTTGTAATAAAAATATTGTTATCCCTTACAAATGCGACTTTTTTACCATCGGGTGAAAACGTTGCCAGCTGCTGCTTACCTTTGTTCGACAATGGGGTGAATTCCGCTTTACGGATGTCGTAAACATAATAATCGGCTTTAAAGGAGCGGCGGTAAAGCGGTTCGTAATTGCTTTGAATAAGGATGGACCCTTCATCGGCACTGAATTCATAGTCCACAATCATTTTTACCGGACAGTCAGCATGAGCACGCAAATCCAGAATTGCTTCCAGGCTGTCGCCAGTTTTATAGCTGAATTTCAGGATGGAAGAGGCCTGATTACCAATGGTTGTATAATGAATCCCGTCGTTCATCGAACGGATGCCGTGAACGGAGGAAGATGCAAAAATCCGGCTCCTTAATAAGTCTTCAAGAGTAAACGGTTTGTATGATTCCTGTGCAAAAACAGTACATGGCAACTGAAAAAGTGCCAAAACGAGAACTAATGGAAAAATCAGCTTTTTCATAAATCTTTCGAAAATTAATAATTACAGTAATACTCCCGGTAAAACGGAGGATTTACCGTTGCCAAAGATAGTGAGCTCCAATCATCCGGCCATGTAAAAGCTATAAAAAGTGCAGAGTAAAAAAATAAATGACTTTTGACTGTTAAAGCTGAAAATTATTACTTTTGCACTTCCTCCGGGATGTTAGCTCAGTTGGTTCAGAGCATCGCCTTGACAGGGCGGGGGTCACTGGTTCGAGTCCAGTACATCCCACATAAAAGCCCTGATTATCAGGGCTTTTTTTTCAGCGATCACGATAACAAAAACAAAGAGGTTATTCCGGCGAGAATAACCTCATTTGTTTTTGATTCCGCATCACTGGAAATCACCCTTCGCAAGTCTCTGCCCTTATGAGCGGAACCGGTTTTAATACTGGCATTGAATTACCGGGTTCATCTGATTTCGGATTTCTCAATCCTGTCCCAAATGTTTCTCGGGAGGGTCAGGCTAATTGTGGTTAATATTGGTTAAAACTTCTTTTTATATTTCCGGACGACGAATATCCTCTGTTTACAGTAGGATTCGTCAATTCATGAATCCCTGATCCAAACGATATCCTATTCAAAAAGTACCTGTAAACGCAGAGATATCATGGCAAAAAAGATCAATAAACCCGATCCTGAAAAACTCCGTACGTATTTAACTTTCTTCACTTTCCAATAGGCTGCTTACCTTAACATCAATCCTTTAAAGAAGGCATCCGGGTTTGAATGTAAAAATATGACGAGAACAATTCCCTTCAAAGCGTATAATATTATATTTTTACTACGCGTTTTTACGCATGTATGAGTTGCATATGAATAAAATTTCCATTAATTTTGACAGAACGAATTTTCTCAAAATTTGAAATCACTGGTGTCAAGTTTTTTTAACACACCGCCAACGCCTGCAAATTCAAACAAGCCTATAGATGTCAGCACTGAAGAGGATCGTGATTGTAGATGATGATGTAGTTGTCAGGACGGGTCTTCGTGGTATTCTGGGATATACAAGGTTGTATGAGATTGTTGCGGAAGCATCAAATGGAGAGGAGTTTCTCGGGCTTCTTGAGCGCACTGCGCCTGAGTTTGTGATTCTGGATCTGATGATGCCCGGGATGCCCGGATGTGAGGTAGCCCGGAGAGCGATTGAGCTTCAGCCATCCATTAAAGTAATCATATTCAGTGCCCTGGTAGAACGTGAAGAGCTTTCCCGCTTGCTGGATATGGGAATTTTTGGGTATATATTGAAAACCGAAGGTTTTCAGCAGATCATCAGAGCCATGACGGATGCAGCCAGCTGTACGCCGTATTTCTCTCCCGAACTTGTGGGCATGGTAATCCGGCACAATATGCCGGGAAAACACCTGGTAGATTTTTCACAGAGGGAAATGGAAATCCTTCAGCTAATGTGCAACGGTTTCAGTCTGCACGAAATTGCGGAACGACTGTTTATCAGCAACCGGACAGTTGAAAAACACCGCTCGAATATGCTTACCAAGGCATCCCAGAAATCCACCCTTGGACTTGTGCTTTATGCTTTAAAAAATGAACTGGTATCCCTTGAGGATATTGGTTACCGAAGTACTTCCGAGTACGTTCACCCCCTTACAAAGGAACAGCTTAATCTCTTCAACAACACATAATAAACTTAAGGGAATTACCATATTATGGATAAACCTTACCGGATTTACATCAGTGATCCCCATGTGATTTTTCGTGAAGGCATACGAAAAATCCTGTCCCGGCATCCCGAATTTGAGATCAGCGGTGAGGAACAAAATTGTAATTCGTTTAAGGGCTGCCTACACCAGCAGGGCGTCGATCTGCTTCTGATTTTTGCTGTGCCATTGAAAGCAGCCATCGATTCGGCGGTTTCGTTAAAAGAAGAATTTCCGGGATTAAAATCGGCTCTGCTGACGACCAATTCAAAACATCGCGATCTGCTGATGGCATTTGAAAAGGGGATGGACGGAATCATTCACAAAGGAGTAAATGAGAGTGAATTTATCCTGGCATTGAACAAAATCCAGTCAGGAGAAATCTATATCTCTCCGGAGATAATCCCTTACCTGAGCCGGAGGAATCAACAAATCAGCGAAAGCGAGAATGTGAGGGAAGAGCCTGAATGGACTGAGAAAGAAAAAATTATTATCCGTTATATTGGGATGGGGCTGACAAATGCCGATATTTCCCGTCGCATGAACTTAAAAATCAGAACCATTGAAGGCCATAAGTCGAGAATGCTCGAAAAGGCCGGTGTACCTAATACCGTCAACCTGATTTTATACGCACTGAGGCATGAGCTTATCAGCCTGAATGAGCTTTAAAGAAGCTGAATGATTTACGGACACAGATCTGCATTCACGTACTCCGGTACGGCACTTTACCGGTATGTGAATCTACCTGAATTCGGGTGGAGCGGTAAGACTTTTCCGGTGATTCCATATTAGGACCAGAATCCACGACAAAAGAGTAACTCCCAAAAACCACAGCGGCAGAATCTCCGCCTTTTGTGATCTGTAAATCGAAGTAGAAATATTTCCGATTATAAGCCATTGGAAGACATAGAATGAAGTAACCTTTCTACCTGTATAAACAAAAAACCGGAGCAGGAAAAAGTTATACCAGTGCCGGGGAATGAATGAAGCCATTGTCGTTATAAACACAACAAATGAAAGTGCCCACAGAAAAAAACCTACTCCATGATGGTAATAAGCGGGCAGATAAGCGGATACCCTGAATCCGAAGGGGAATGCAAGGATTACCATAACAGCGGAGACAACGGCTATAATGCAGCGGTTACTTTTAACCGACAGATTTAACGCATGTGTTTTCAGCAAAAAAAATCCGGCAATACCGGCAAAAGGATAAGCCAGCCACGGGAAAAGCGGAAAATAGGACCACCACTGTTTACCGCAGCAAAATGCCGTTACATAGTTCAGTACAGAAGTTTCACCGGAGTATGGGGGAATAACCGTGGAAGCCCATGCCGCGAACAAAGCCGCAGCAAACCAGGCTAAGACATTCTCTCTAAAAAGGTGACGCACCAATTCAGCAATGAGCAAACTCAATCCCGCCAGATACAGAATATCCACCCCAAAGAGGTATGCCACAGGATCGGCACTAACCGCCCCCGAGAGAATCTTCAACAATAAGTGCAGATTCAAGCCGGCATTCAACAAAAGCCCCCAAACGAGAAGCTTTAGTGCCCGGTAAATCCTGCCCTGACGGGTTCCCCGGGCTCTGGCCGCAAAAAATCCCATCATTACCATAAAAACAGGAGCGGCAGGAACTCCGCCGAGAAACAGGGAAATATTCCCGGCAAAGCTGTCGAAAAACTCCGGCGTTGCCAGCAATTCAGTAATATGTACCTGAATCATAAGCACTACCGCAAGCCCTTTCAACATGTCAGGTTCTTTAATCCGCATATCCTTCGCGTAAGCTGCTGATTCCGGTGAAATTTTCATCTGAAAAAACTAATTTACCCACTTATGCCTGTTCAAATAAACCAATCATAAGGCAAGCTCAATTATTTGCCTGAAGCAAACCTAGAATAAAACCCTGAAAGATCTGTGACATCCGGCAAATCTTGTAAAAGTTAGCAATAATACTATGAAAAACGTTGAACGCCTCGGGGTAAATTTGTGCTCCGTTCAGGAGAGGCAATTTCCAGTAACCATAACCACAATTATAACACTTATGAAACGCCTGTTAACCAACCTGCTGCTTTTTTCTCTGATTTCAGGGCATTTTACCTCATTTTCCCAGATTGTTTTCGAAAATTCCTACAACCATTCGGGAACGTATACTCATCTGTCCGTTTCAGGAGACAAATTTTTTCTGATGGATGCCGGACTAAACCAATGCAGAATATACAACACCGATCACACCTTATGGAAAACCATAAACCTGAATGTACCTTCCGGAAATTACCTGTACGACATTAAGTTTGTAAGTGAAAACCTGTTTACAACCAATAACACGCTTTGTCTGGCATACATTTATTATTACTATGATGCAGTAAACCAATACTATACTTACAATACAAAAATTATAAAAGAAAACGGGAGCGAGTTACTGACCATTCCCGGATGCCAGTATCTGAGTATATACAATACCAGCTCATCCGGAACAAAGCTGCTTACATACAGCTACGACTACTCTCTGACACTATACGCCGTAATAACCAGAGTCTATAACCTGCCAGGCACTTTAACTTCTATTGACGAGCCGGTACCTGAATTTTCCACACAGTTTTTGCAACCGGCATTCCCCAATCCTGCATCCACAGAAGTCATCATCCCTTTACCACTTTCGGCAGGTCATGCTCCGGCAATCCTACGGTTAAGCAGTCAGGCAGGGCTGGTAGTCAGGGAAGCCGTGCTAATGCCCGGCAGCCGGACATGTACTCTTAACGTACAGTCGCTGCCGTCGGGTGTTTACCTTTACAGCATTGATTCTTCTACCGGCCTACACACCGGAAAAATTGTAATAAATTAATAGGCGATAGCTAATACAGCACCAGCACCGATTTCCTGTTCATAAAAAATCAGGATTGCCAGCGGCTTTGTATATACAAGTTATTTGCCTGCAATTAACGGAGCAAATCAAACAAGACGCAGCCATTCCCGGCCATTAAAACCTGAATGGGTTTTCCAGCTTTTGTTCGGAACCGTCGCTCAGGTGCACTTTAAGTTGAGGTTCATTCAGTTGAATCATGACCTGCTCCCTGGTTGTTATTTCAGGAACATAAATAAGGCTGAGTACAAATCCGCTGTCGGTAGTCTGAATTTCAAACTTTATGACGCCCCGGTTATTGCTGATGTGGCTGAGCAGGTACCATGGCATATCCGCGAGGGAGGGTTCTGCCGCTGCCGAAAAAGGAAGCAGGATTTCAGCAGTCTGAACAGAATCGTAGTCTTCGAACCCGTTAAATGTCATTGTAACAGGTTCATACATCTTTTCAAGGTATCCTTTCAGGCTTAGTGCGGGCCTGGGATCAACCGAGGCAACCTTGAATCCGGTGGTCGCTTCTCCGGGCTCACCGTCAATCTCCCATTTAACTTTTTTCTCTTCAATAAGCTTACTGATTTCACCAGCTGAGACAAGAGAAGAATCGTAGAATACGAAGGTATGAACAGGTTCGCCAAACATAGTCTCGAAAGCAAGAACTCCGGGTTTTTGTCCAAGTTTTATTGCCAGCAGGCCGGCATCCGAAGGGTCAAAAAATTTATCCACAGCGAATTCGGAAATAGTAATTTGTTTCAGGCCATCGGCAGGTGCAGCGACTACCCGGGAAACCGGAGTAAAAATAAATTCTTTGATTTCCATTTCATTCGTTACGGCCGGATCGTAGTAAACTTTAACGCTATTATCGGACACAAAAGCCTCAACACCAAGAACACCGGACAACTCTTTCATATGATTTGCAAACGACATGGAACTGCCGAAACATTTCACGCTTTTTAATCCCGATTGCCTGAAGATAGCCGCATTCTCCATTTGCCCGCTGCTGCCCCATTTAAGGCTGATTGTAGGTATATCGGTAACTGAAGCAAAAGCAAGACCCAGTATAACCAGTCCAACCGTAGCAGCTGCAGGCAGCCAGTTTATTTTCCGTTTGTTAAACTGCAGGGTTTCCGGTTCGGGACAACTGCTTACACAATCGCCGCATAAATGGCAGTCGATATGTTCCACTTTCGGAATATCGGAAATTCTGATAGCCATAGGACAGGCTTTATCGCATAATCGGCAGGAAGTGCAGGTTTCGGCATTGCGTGTAACCTTGACAATGGGGAAAATACCAAACTTCAGGCGGGTTGTTTCCAGGACAACGCCTGCCATGCTAAGGGCACCCAGCAGCCAGATCCATCCGATCTGCAGGCCGAAGCCGGCAGTCAGAAGAGCATAAACACCAACGATGCCAAGAAAAACAAACCCAAAACTGAAGATATTGGAAGCGGCACTCAGCGGGCAGATGTACTTGCACCAGAATTGCCGGATAAAAAATGAACCGGGAATTGCCAGTAACAGAGCCATTACGGCATAGCCCATCACCACATCGGATCCGAAACCTGAAAATACAGCATAATATGGATCAAACGTTTTACAGAAAAGCTCGCTGCTGCTGACGGAAAAATAAAAGGTTACAAATAGTATGGCATATTTTAGCACCCGGAGCAGTCGATCTGCCGGTCCTGTGATTACGAAATTCATTTTGAAGCGCTTGCCTATTCTGCCAAGCCATTCAGTAAAAATTCCTATTGGGCATATGTAGCTGCAAAACAGCTTGCTGAACAGAAAAACACCAGCCAGCAAAGCCAGCCCCATTGCAATCTGGGTTGTAGTCATTGAACATGCCAGCGAATTATTTGCAAGGAAAGACGATAAGGCCTGAAGTCCGCCAAACGGACAATATGCCTCGAAATCAGCAATATAGGAGCGATCAACCAGCGGTCTTACAATCAGGTAAACCAAAAGTACTATTATGGTCCATTGCAGGATCAGGCGATAGTTGTTTGTCTTTTTCTTGCGTGCCATGGGACAGGGATTTATGTTAAATTGCAGTATAAGGCTCTAACGGAAGCAGCTTTACCAGCACAAAAGGAGTCATGCCATCTTATCCTGAAAAGCAGGAAAGCCGTTTGTGTTGGCGGATCAAAAATAATGACTTGATTCAGTAAAACATCGCTGCGGGCCTTATTCATAATGAGTTTAAACAAGGGCAAAAGATAAATCTGGCCGGACGCAGAATTTTGGGTTTAAAAACGTAGATTTGCCACACTAACACTTACTCGATGAACTCACAAAGACCTGTACTGACAGCCTTGCTGTTTCTGATTTTTCTATTGCCTCCCTCAGATCATTCCTCCGGTGAACAGCTGGCAACCGTAAAGCCGGAGCCGTTCCGGATAATGTTTTACAATCTTGAAAATCTGTTTGATCCCTTCGACGACACGCTAAAAAACGATGAGGAGTATGTAGCGGGAGGATTGCGCGGCTGGTCATGGAAACGGTTTGAACGGAAATTACAGAACACCTCTAAAGTCATAATTTCTGCCGGGGGATGGAGACCTCCCGAGATAATTGGATTCTGCGAGGTGGAAAACAGATTTGCATTGGTGCAATTGCTGAAGCGCACACCTCTCGAACGTTTTGAATACCGTATTATACATTACGAGTCGCCCGATCCCCGGGGCATTGACGTTGGCATGATCTACCGGTCCGACAGGTTTAAACCGATTTACGACAGGGCGATTCCGTTAATTTACTCCGGCGACTCCGTTGCCAGAACCAGGGATATACTTTATGTAAAAGGGATTGCGGATGGTATCGACACGCTTCATCTTTTCATTAATCACTGGCCATCCAAATTCGGAGGAGCCGTAGCTACCATATCCCGGCGTCGCGATGCTGCTTTACTTCTAAAAAGCATGGTAGATTCCATTGCATCGGCTGATCCTCAGGCGCTGGTAATCCTTGCGGGTGACTTCAACGACGAGCCCCAGGACGAAAGTGTCGCTGAACACCTGGGCGCAAAACATAGCATCCCCGATGAACAGGGATTTTATTTGTACAACCTTATGGCCGGTATGACGGGAAAGTGGGATACCGGCTCGCATAAATACAGGGAAGAGTGGAGTATTATTGATCAGTTTATCGTTTCATCCCCATTTCTTCAGCACAGATCCGGATTCAGATTGCGGGACGGAGATGCCCGGATCCTGAAGCTCCCCTTTCTGCTGGAAGAAGATCTGATGTTTAACGGCACGAAGCCGTTTCGCACGTTTAACGGGATCAGATACCTGGGCGGGTTCAGCGATCATCCGCGAGCTATAGTTCAAGCACCCATGCACCATTCTCCCTGGTAGAATGAAATGGTTTATCCAGACGGATAAAGTCTTCAGACCATCGTTTTGCTTTCCACTGGCTTGCAGATCCATCGATGATGAAAAATGCACCAGGGAAAAGTTCCGACAATTGCTTGCCGCCGGCGTTTACATTTCCCGAAAGGATAACATAATCGAGCCTGACCCGGCTGCCCGGAGGAGGTATTTTTAATTCGGGGGTAAGAACCAGCAGGCGTTTGTTACGGAAACAGAAAAATCCATTGCCAGGGTCTCCGTTTCGCCGTGAGCTTAATCCTTCCGGAATTACAAGGCTTAAGCCTTGCCGGATTCTGAAACCATCAAGCACAAGATTGAGCTTTGCAGGATTCACGATCAGGCTAGAATCGGCTATAAGACGGTATTCTCTTCCCAGAGTCTGGCTGATTGCAGTATGCCGGTTTATCTGGTGGACGATCAACATCTTTCGCTTATTCCGCTGAACGGAAACAGCACTAAAATCTGCCGCTATCAGAACGAACAGTAGACAGGATATCCGAAACCAGGTAATTCTGCGGTACAAAAACCACAAAAGCAATGTCACGATCAATGCATAGATGGCGGTCATGGAAAAATTGCTCAGATATAAATCACGGCTGACAGCTCCAGGAAGCTTTTCGATAAAACCAACGATTTCATTCAGCAGCTTAATTTCAGTGGTAAGAATTACGGCTGCGATCTTTCCAATAATCGGGAACGGACTAAAAAACAAAAACGCTACACCGGTATAGATCAGAATTCCCGACAAGGGAATAACAAGGAGGTTTGTGAGCATGAAATAGTTTGGAAACTGATGGAAGTAATAAACTGAAACAGGGCCTGTTGCTATCTGAGCAGCCAGGGAAACCATAATAAGATCAAGAAAATACTTAACAAATGAGGGTTTATCTGAATACAACACCTGAAAATGAGGCTGAAGAGTTACTATCCCGGTAACGGCAGCATAAGAAAGCTGAAAACCAGTTTCAAATAAGGTTGCAGGGTTTGCAATAAGCTGAACAAAAGCAGCTGCCGCCAGTGTATTCAGAACGTGAGAACGCCGGTTAAGGGCTTTTCCTGCAGTCACCAGGCTAAACATGAGCGAGGCACGGGTTACGGAAGGCGCCAGGCCGGTTAGCAATGCATAGAGCCAGATTATAAGTATAACCAGTATGGGTTTCAGATATTTACCATTTCTTTTCCTTTTCAGGAAGAAAAATAATTTGTCGGCGATAATAAAGACAACTCCGACGTGCAATCCCGATACGCACAGAATATGCATGGCGCCTGCACCGGAGAATTCCTTGCGTTGTTCGGGATTGAGGTGATCGTCGTACCCGATCAGCAAGGCTGCAGCAACCGCATATTCACGACCGCTGAGTCCATAATTCCGGAGCACATTCAGAAATTTATCGCGCATTTGGAACGCCATTGACATCAGGAAATTTCCTTCACCGGTTCCGGTTCGGAAAAAAGATCCTGAACGAAGAAAGACCTGATGGTACACATTCTTATTTGCCAGGTAGCCTGCATAGTTAAACTCGCCGGGATTAGCCGGCGGAAGTATCGGCTTCGGGCCAACAGAAAACATTATGCGGTCGCCGTATGCGAGTGTTTGAGCTAATGAATCTATGGCCGCATATACAAGGGTGCGGCCCTTTATATTTCGGATCTCACCGGCTACAATGCATCTGTCGGTATTAATAAGCATCCGTAACGAATTTGTTCGCGGGGAAGGAGGTTCAGCAATAACTCCCGACCATAGAGCCAGAGGCTCAGCAATAAGATTGCCCAGGTGCCTCTGATGCCTGGCCTCTGCATTCAAATCCATTAGTGTATATCCTGACAACACAAGAAAAATATTCAGAACTGTTCCGAAAATCCAGCGCCTCCTGTACCCCGGAAAGGCAGCCGGCATAATGTGCAGGATAATAAGAAACGGCAGGGGCAACAGAATGCTCCAGAGGGGAAGAGAACAAATGCGGCCATAGGCCTGATTCAGTGCTATACCTGCAATCAACGGCAGTATTAGCCTCACAAAGGGGAATTGCGGCCAGAGTTTCACGAGTAAGAAACAGATTTACAGTAGTAAAATGAGTTAGTAGCTCAACTCCTAAAAATAGGAAATAATTCTATAGATACTACTGTCAGTATAAAATCGCCGGATATTTATGGAAAGGCAGGATAAAAGCTTTAAGCAACCCGGGAATGGAACGGCTACTTACTCCTGATTTTCAGGAGAGTCGTGACGAATTTCATTGAATCACTCTGCAGGTCAGAAAGCCCTGGATTACTTGCAGTACTGTGACACCATGGTACCGGCTCCGGAATGGCCAAGCTCTGCAGCCTTTTTCCAGTCACTGCATGCCTTTTGCTGGTCGGCCAGTTGCATATATGAGAATGCCCGGTTGTAATAGGCATCGGCATTTTTGGGCTGGTGGCGTATGGCCTCGGAGTAGTCTGCGACGGCCTCTTCGAACTTCCGCAGCATAAACCGGCAGTTGCCGCGATTGGTAAGTGCCTGAACGTATTCGGGGTCAAGGGCCAGTGCATGCGTCAGGTTGCTTTCGGCCTCTTCAAATCGCTGGAGGCTGGCCAGGGAAGTGCCTTTGTTGAAATATGCTAGCGCATGGTCGGGAACCCTGTTTATCACTTCGCTGTATACAGCAACGGCTTGTTCGTGATTACCCATATTGGCGTATACAACGCCTTTAAAATTGAGGGCATCGGTATAATGCGGAGTACGGGCCAGGGTAGAATCGAAATCCGACAGCGCTTCAGTATACCGTTTAAGTTCGTTATACATCTGACCGCGATAGTAGTAATACGGTGCCTGAGAAGGTCTAATTTCGATGGCTTTGGAGAAATCCTGATCGGCGCCTTTATAATCTTTAAGCTCCCATTTGGCTTTGCCTCTGTAAAAGTAGGCATCCGGATTACGCTCCAGTATTTCGATGGATTTGGTAAATTCACGGATGGCACCTTCCAGGTCGCCAGCAGAAGCAAGACTGACACCCTTGCGGCGTTCTTCGGCTCCTTTCCCTTTGAATACGATGGCCTTAAACAGCTCTTCATCCTTTTTACCCGAAGTTTCAAGTGAAGGTCTACCCGATTCTATTCCAACCTGTAATGGAATATTATCGAAATTCTCCTCTTCCGGATCCGGATTAAGGGTATCATGCGTCAGAGAATATGCTGCAGAATCTGCACCGACATTCCCGCCCGGATTGCTGGTATTATTACAAGCTGTTAAAACAATTATGACAATAAGGCTGCCAAGCAGAAAGTTATACGTCGGTTTCATCCATGAATCATTTTTACCGTGACAAATTTAAAGGAATAATCGTTAAAAATGTGTCAGCCCTTGTTTACAGCACCAATAATATACTCAAATACAATCCCGGCAGCCCGTTTCGATGCTCCTGGTCCGCCAAGAAGTCGGCAAAGCTCTGCATAAGCTTCACTTACTTTGGCCCTGTGAATGTTATCATACAACAGTAATCTGAGTTCATCTTCAATGGCATCGGCGGTAAGCTCATGCTGTATTAATTCCTTAACAACTTCCCTGTTTACGATAAGATTAACAAGCGAAATGTACTTGACCTTTACCAAACGCCTGGCAATGAGGTATGATATGGTTCCACCTTTGTAGCAAACGACTTCGGGTGTTCCGATAAGAGCCGTTTCAAGGGTGGCAGTTCCCGATGTTACAAGTGCAGCGGATGCTTTTCTTAGTAAATCGTAGGTTTGGCCCTTGAAAACCGGAATGGAATAACCGTTCGAGATGTTTTGATAGAATTCATCATCGATTGAAGAAACACCGGCAATAGCGAAGTTCGCCTCTGGGAATCGAGGTATAATCTTCAGCATTATAGGAAGTACCGCTTTAATTTCCTGTTTGCGGCTTCCGGGAAGCAGGGCGATGAGCGGGTGGTCTCCGGTTTCCATCTCCGGCTCAGAGGATATTTCCGGCAATGCGTCCAGCAACGGATGGCCAACAAACTCAACCTTAATACCATGACGGTCATAAAAATCTTTCTCAAAGGGAAGAATAACCAGCATTTTATCAACTACTTTGCGAATTGTCCGAACCCGCGACTGTTTCCAGGCCCACACCTGAGGAGATATGTAGTAAATAACCGGTATATTATGTTTGTGAAGAAATTTCGCAATCCGAAGATTAAAACCCGGATAATCAATCAGGATAACGGCGTCGGGATTAAAGCTAAGTATATCCTGTTTACAGAAACGGAGATTTCCTAGGATAACCCGAAGATTAGCCAGCACCTCGGCAAAACCCATAAATGCGAGATCGCGATAGTGTTTTACCAGTTCAGCACCCTGGGCCTGCATTAAATCACCACCCCAGGCGCGAATCCGGGCATTGGCATCCAGCACTTTCAACTCACGGATCAGGTTGGATGCGTGAAGATCACCGGAGGCTTCCCCCGCTATCAGGTAGTATTTCATTGCAGTTCTGAAGTATTTGGTAATATTTCCAATTTGTTGAGACCCTGAAGCCAGCTTCTCCATTATGGGAATAAAGTAACGGAATTCCCTTCGATCAGCAAGAAATAGAGCAGAATCAGCACAAACACAACAACAATGGCGCCCATTCCGGCTTTCTCGAAACGTAACTTTTTGAAATACCAGCGCATCAGGATGATGCCGGGGATGGCCGACAGCAGAAAGAGCTGATTACCGGGCTTTTCAGGGCTTATCAAACCATAGAAAGCCGGAAGTGCATAAATCACAATCAGCGCAGTGATTCCTGTAAGCAGAACCGAAGTGAGAAAACCAATAAAAAAGTTGTCGTTTTTCCAGAATTTCATCGTTATTTCCGGTTTAGTTTAATGATTCCGTTTCCCAATCCCTGAGCAGCGGTATGGTCGGGTGGGAAGTAAGATCGAAATGAAGTGGTACAACTGAAACGAAATTATTCTGTAATGCCCATTCATCGGTATCTTCTCCCGAATCGTAGTTTACGAACTCGCCTGTAAGCCAGTAATAATCCCGCTGATGCGGATCTTTCCGATGCTCAAATTTCTCGTTCCAGAATGCTTTTGCCTGCCTCACAATGCGAATTCCTTTAACCGGCGAGCCGTTAACTGCTGGTATATTAACATTTAAACATGTAAAATCGGGCAATCCTTTTTGCAGCACATTACCGGCAATGGATTTAATGTACGGTTCGCAATGACTGAAATCGGCATGATAGGAATAATCGTTCAGACTGAATCCCACCGATGGTACGTTTTCCAAAGCACCCTCGATAACGGCAGCCATGGTTCCGGAGTAGATCACATTCACCGAAGAATTGGAACCGTGGTTGATACCCGAAACAATAAGATCCGGCTTTTGTCCAAGGATGGCTTTCTGTCCGAGTTTCACACAATCGGCAGGTGTACCGTTGCAGGAATACTCCCGGTAGTCGGCATCTTCATGATGTTTATGCACCCTGAGCGGAGAATTGATGGTAACGGCATGGCCCATGCCCGACATGGGTTTATCCGGGGCAACAACAATCACACGGCCTAACTGGCGCATCACGCGGATAAGAGTCCGGAGACCGGGAGCATGAATGCCGTCGTCGTTGGTGATTAAGATAACAGGTTTGTTCATATTAATTTAATTTCTAATGGTTCAGGGATTTAGCCCCCGGTAGTTTTAACGTCAATTAATAGGAGCAATACTCAGGTTGCTCAGGTATTCTATAAATTAACCGTTCATCAATTCAATGGTTCAGAAGAAGGAGTTTGTTTATTGTCGATGCTGGTAACGCCGGCCGTAACAATAAACTTCATCACCTCCGCCGGTGGAGCATTGATTGGAGTAATATTTTCAACGGGAACTATAAACAGGTTTCCCGAGAAATTGTAGGAATGAGGCAGGTAAACAGCTACCTTCCCAACGCCTATCCCCAAATTGCTCAAGTCTTTTT